>QHON01000116.1 GCA_003218815.1 Verrucomicrobiota bacterium | reverse complement strand
GGATCAATGAAAACATTTTACCGATTACTTTTTTATCTAACGCTAATTTCAATCACTCGCGCTGAATCCGGCGACGCCGGGTCCGAAGCGCAACGCGCTCGCATTTCGTTAGGCGAAGTGACGAGCATCGTGCTGGCGAATAATCCAGCAATCAAAGAAGCCGAGCGGCGCTGGAGCGCTGCAAAGGAGCGTATAACGCAGGCGACGGCTTGGGACGACCTGAAAGTCAGCGGCGATTCCAGGGTCAGGCGCTTCGTCGATATTCCGCCGAATGCCTTCACAGATCAATCGCTCGCGGTCGAGCAGCTGATTCCCATTACGGGAAAAAATCTCGTGCGTGGGCGAATCGCTGCCGCCGAAGCATTGTCGATCTTTGAAGAAACGCGCCGCGTGCAACTCGATGTCATCGCGAAAACGCGCGCGGCCTATTTCAGACTCGCCAACGCTTATGAGCAATTGGCCATCAACGGCAGGAATCTCACTTCACTCAGGCAAATCGCCGACATCAGCCGTTCGAAATATGAATCGGGCACGGAAACCGCGGCCAATACGCTGGTCGCCGAGACTGATCATAGCAGGCTCCTTGAAGGCAGACGGGATCTCGAAAGCAGTCTTTCCGACGCGCAGTCGGAGCTGAACACATTGATGAATCGCGACGCATTCGCGCCGCTCGGCGCCCCCGTGGACGCGCCGATGTCTCCGATGAATCTCTCGGTTTCGAGGTTGCGCGCACTGACGCTCGCGCAGCGTCCGGAAATACAGATGGCGCGGACGAAGATCGACTCCGAAAAATCGAAGGTTCAACTCGCGCGCCGCGCCTGGATTCCGGATCCCGCGCTGAGCGTTAAGGGCCAGCGTTACAACGAAGCTTCACAAGCTGTGAGCGAACTCGACGCGGGAATCTCATTCACTGTGCCCTGGATCAACCCGCGCAAGTATTCGGCCGGTGTACGCGAAGCTGGCGAAAATCTCAAAGCTGCCGAACACGGTCTGGACCGTGAGCAAAACGAAGCGTTGCGGCTGTTGCGCGATCAGCTCGAAAAGATCGAGACGGCGCATCACCATGTCGATCTTTTCCGAGACAAACTGGTGCCACAGGCGCGGCAGGCTTTCGAGGCAAACCGGCTTAGTTATGAATCAGGCAAGGCGTCGTTCCTCGATTGGATCACGGCGCAACGAAACTTGCGCGATCTCGAAGCAATTGCCCGCGCACATCTAACCGATTACCAGGTCGCTGTCGCGGAATTGGAATCAATCATTGGCGCGGAGCTCTACACGCGTCCTAACGAGCGCGCCAAAACAGAAAGGACCTCTCGATGAAACTCCTTACTCAAAAAATCCCACTTCTGATCGCACTCGTTGCGCTGCTGTTTGTCGCGGCATCGTGCGGGAAAAGTGGGGGATCACGCAAACCGAGCAACGTCGATTACTACACCTGCACGATGCATCCGTCGGTGAAGTCGCAGACGCCGGGCAAGTGCCCCATCTGTTCAATGGATCTCGTGCCGGTAATGAAAAGAGGCGGTGAGGAAGCGAAATCGCAGGCTTCGCCGCAAACCCAAGACGTGAAGAGCGGCGGCGAGATGAAAGACATGCCGGGAATGCCGGGAATGAAAACAGGCGGCGAAACGAAGGGGGCGCAGACGAGCGAGTTCATCGTTCCCGTAGAACGGCAACAGCAAATCGGCGTCACCTACGCGAAGGTCGAACGCAAGCCATTGCGTCACACGATTCGTGCAGTCGGAATGGTCGTGCCCGACAAAGGGCGCAACTGGCAATTCGTTTCGCGCGTGGACGGGTACGTGCAAAAGCTAAACGTCACGGCGCCGGGGGAGATCGTTGAGAAAGACGCGCCGCTGATGTCGATCTACAGTCCGGATTTGCTGACGAGCGAGCGTGAGTTTGTCGAGCTGTTGCGAATGCGCGACGAGGCTAGGACCAAAGACGCGCGGGAAACGCCGGACAAGCTGATCGAATCAGCAAAACGGCGTCTTCATTTGTGGAACGTGACCGACGCCCAGATCGATGAATTGCAAAGAACAAGAAAGCCCCAGGAGAACCTGACATTGCTCTCGCCCTTTCGCGGGATCGTGCAGTCGGTACCGGTCGATCAGGGAAAAGGCGTGAAGGTGGGCGACATGCTCGTCGAAGTCGCTGATCTGAGCGTGGTCTGGGTCTGGGCAGAATTTTACGAGAACGAACTTTCGATGCTTCAAGTCGGGCAGAAGATCGCGGTCACGGCGAAATCGTATCCCGGACAAAACTTCGAAGGCACTCTCAGCCTGATCAACCCCTTTCTGGACGAGATGAAGCGCACGGCCAAAGTGCGCATCGATATTCCCAATCCCGAGTTCAAGCTGCGACCGGGTATGTATGTGAACGCGGAGCTCGCGATGGACATGGGCGAAGCGCTCACCGTCCCAGTGAGCGCGATCATGCCGACCGGCGACCGTAATATCGTCTTTGTCGATAAGGGCGAGGGAAAATTGGAGCCGCGCATCGTTCGGCTCGGCTCGAAATACGGGGACATCTACGAAGTGCAGAGCGGCTTGCAGGAAAGCGAGCGCGTCATCGCGAGCGCGAATTTCCTCATCGACGCCGAATCGAAAGTGCAAGGCGCGCTGAAGGAATTTGAGCAGCAAAAGCCGGAAGAAGCCGGCACGCCGCCAGTGAAGCCATGACCGAAGCAGACTCAACTCCGCAAGATAACAACGCGGCCGAGCCGGGCCGCAGCCCGTTCATCGAGCGGATCATTGAGGCAAGCGCAAAGAACAAATTTCTCGTTGTCATTTTCACGATCTTCGCGGTTGCGGGCGGCATTTACGGGCTGATCCACACGCCGCTCGACGCAATTCCCGACCTGAGCGATGTGCAGGTGATCGTTTACACCGAGTGGGAAGGGCGTTCGCCCGACTTGGTTGAAGATCAGATCACATATCCGATTTCCACAGTTTTCATCGCCGCGCCCAAAGTGAAATTCGTCCGGGGCGAATCGATGTTCGGCAAATCGTTCATCTACGTCATTTTTCAAGATGGGACCGACATTTATTGGGCGCGTTCGCGCGTGATCGAATATCTCAACTCCGTTCGCGGCTCGCTGCCCGAAGGGGTGAATCCGGTCATTGGCCCCGACGCAACCGGCGTCGGCTGGGTCTACGAGTACGCGCTCGTGGACGACACCGGCAAACACGATCTCGCTGAGTTGCGCTCAATTCAAGACTGGAACCTGCGCTACGCGCTCGCGTCCGTGAAAGGCGTGTCGGAAGTCGCGCCCGTCGGCGGTTTTGTAAAGCAATATCAGGTCGATCTCGACCCAAACGCGCTCGTTGCCTACCACATTCCGCTCAGTGACGTCGTCAGTGCGATCAAGATGAGCAACGCGGATGTCGGTGGCCGCATCTTTGAAGTTGCCACGACTGAGTATTTCATCCGCGGTCGCGGCTACATCAAAAAAATCGAGGACATCGAAAACATTGTCCTTAAAGTCGAGAACGGCACGCCGGTTTATTTGAAGAACATCGCCACCGTCCATCTCGGCGGCGACATCCGGCGCGGTGTGGCTGAACTGGACGGACGCGGCGAAACTGTCGGCGGCATCGTCGTCATGCGCTACGGCGAGAACGCGCTCAACGTCATCGACGGCGTCAAAAAGAAAATCGAGGAAATCAAATCCTCATTGCCCGAAGGCGTGCGGATTGTGCCGACTTATGATCGCAGCGATTTGATCAAGCGCGCCATCGCGACGCTGCGCGAGAAGTTGATCGAAGAGAGCATCGTCGTCGCGCTCGTGTGCGTCCTGTTTTTGTGGCACGTGCGCTCATCCCTGGTGGCGATCGTGACGCTGCCGATCGCGATCATTCTCTCATTCATCCCGATGTGGTGGATGAATCTGACCTCAAACATCATGTCACTCGGCGGCATTGCCATTGCCATCGGCGCGATGATCGATTCTGCGATTATCATGATCGAGAACGCGCACAAGGAGCTCGAGCGTTTTCGTGACGAACACGGCCGCGAACCGAACGGCGCCGAGCGCGCAAGAGTGATTATTTCCGCCGCGAAAGGCGTCGGCCGCGCGCTCTTTTTCGCGCTGCTCGTGATTACGGTGAGCTTCGTGCCGGTGTTCTCGCTCACCGCGCAGGAAGGTCGCCTATTCAAGCCGCTCGCCTTCACCAAAACATTCTCGATGTTTTTCGCTTCGTTCCTGGGCCTGACGCTCGTGCCGGTGCTGATGGTGTGGCTTATCCGTGGCAAGATCCTGCCCGAAATCAAAAATCCGGTGAATCGGTTTTTGATTGGAGCATATCAACCGTTCGTCAATTTCGTCCTGCGCTATCGCGTGTTCACGCTGGTCGGTGCCCTGGTCATTCTTTTGCTCACCATTTTTCCGTATAGCCGACTGGGCAGCGAATTCATGCCTCCGCTCAACGAGGGCACGCTGCTTTACATGCCGACCGCGGTGCCCGGAATGTCGATCACCGAAGCAACCAAGATTCTTCAAATCCAAGATCGACAATTGAGAAAAATTCCCGAGGCGGTGACCGTGTTTGGCAAAGCCGGACAAGCCGAAACGCCGACCGATCCTGCGCCATTGTCGATGTTTGAGACGGTAGTCGCGCTCAAACCGCCGGATCAATGGCGCAAGGGAATGACTTGGGACAAGCTGCTCGCTGAAGTCAACGCGAACATCAAAACGCCTGGCATGGCGAGCATCTTCTGGATGCCGATCCAGACGCGCACGGAAATGCTGACCACCGGTTTTCGCAGCGTGCTAGGTGTGAAAGTTTTTGGCCCCGACCTGGGCGAAATCCAAAAGCTCGCGGTGCAGATCGAGAAGGAGCTTGCCGAATTTCCAAACACGCGGAGTGCCTTCGCCGAACGTACCGTGGGCGGTTATTTTCTCGATTTTGTCGTGAACCGCGAAGCGGCCGCGCGTTACGGGCTGAAGGTCGGCGACGTGAACGATATCATTGAGTCAGCGATCGGCGGCAAAAACATTACGACCACAGTCGAAGGACGCGAGCGCTATTCCATCAACACGCGATACGCCCGGGATTTCCGGCAGGACATCGACGCGCTCAAGCGCGTGCTCGTCCCCACGCCGACCGGCGCACAGGTGCCCATCTCGCTTTTGGCCGACATCAAATACAAGACCGGGCCGCCATCCGTGCGCAGCGAAAACGGCAAGCTCGTCGGGTTTGTTTTCGTGGACATTACCACTAGTGACATCGACGGCTACGTGCGCAAGGCCTCGCAACAACTCGGTCAGCGCATTCAATATCCGCCCGGCTATTACATTCAATGGGCCGGCCAGTTCCAATATCTGCAAGAGGCTAAGGAACGGCTCAAGATCGTGATCCCGTTCACGCTCTTGATCATTTTCATGCTTATCTACATCAGCACACGGTCAGTGATTAAGACCGGGATCGTTTTGTTGGCTGTGCCGTTCTCATTGATCGGCGCGTTCTGGCTACTTTACCTGCTTGGCTACAACATGAGCGTCGCTGTTTGGGTGGGCTTGATTGCTCTCGCCGGGCTCGACGCCGAGACCGGTGTCGTCATGCTGCTTTATCTCGATCACGCGTGGGAAAAATTTCGCGCTGAAGGGCGAATGAACAACATGCGCGATCTGCATGACGCCGTGATCGAAGGCGCCGTCAGTCGTGTGCGACCGAAAATCATGGCGGTCTCGGCAATTCTCTTCGGTTTGCTGCCGATTATGTGGTCCCCAGCGGCGCAGGCTGGCGCCGATGTCATGAAACGGATCGCTACGCCAATGATCGGCGGCGTAATCACTTCAGCCTTTTTGAACCTCCTGATCTATCCAGTGATTTACATCATCTGGAAAAAACGGGACTTGAAAGAGCAGGAGGAAGAACAAGAGGCTCCATTTATTCCGCCGGTGCTGGTGGTCTCCCGTGAAAATCGTCAGCGTTTGTTCAAATGGATCGCGCTGATCATTGGCCTGGTCGCAATTTTCTACGCCGGACAATTTGCCTGGCACAAACTTCGTCCAGCACAAATCTCCGGCGCGCCCTTCCTCACTCAAAACGTTAACGACCTCACGGCAAATTTCATTGCGCCCGAAGGCGAACTTCGCCAGGGCAACAACGAAGTGCTGATCGAATTTCGCGATGGTAGCGGTCAGCTTGTCGATGTCGGCAATGTGAAGTTCGACATGAACATGAACATGCCCGGGATGCAGATGTCCTCTGGCGGGACAATCGAGCGCACAAATACGCCGGGCCGCTATCGGGCCAAAATCAAGATCGACATGTCTGGCGATTGGAGCGCGAAAATTTCTTTCGACGGTCCGCCCGGACAGGGCCAGCAGAGTTTTTCGCTAACCGTAAAATGAGATCGAGATATTTGGAGCAGAAGTCTCGCTTCACTTCTTAGCGCAGTCGCAGCTCTTCCCGCAGTTGCATTCCTTGTTGTCGTTCATGGGACAGTTCTTGCCGGTCTTTTTGTAATTCGGCTCGTCCGCTGCAAAACCCACGGTGCAAATCGCTGCCGCCAGAATCGAAAAACAGGATCTTCGTATAATTTTTCATACGCCTTAAGACGGATGTGAATCTTCATCCGACAGTGTTTGAAAATTCGCGCAACACCCGATCTGTCTTGAATTTCGTCTCAGTGATCCAAAATGCACTTCGATTGACAATCCTACGATAGTTCGCTCGCCCCACCGGTATCGTGATCTGTAGCTAGTTAGTCACAGCATCGACGACAAAAAGTTCCTGTTCCCCTTTTCCTTTTAATCTGAATTGGCCCAACGATCGGCCGTAAGAGCGCTCCGCGATCAGGTCCCAGGTGTCTTTGTTGACGCACACTGACCCCGCGCCAGCCGCTTGCTCCACTCGGCTCGCTGTGTTCACGGCGTCACCCCAGACATCGTATTGATATTTTCTGTGCCCCACGACTCCGGCAATCACTGGCCCGACATGAACGCCAACCCGTACTTGCCATCGTGCCGGCAACTCCCGTGCCGCGACCACCATCTCTAAGCCGCACCTCACGCAGTTTAGTGCTGGATTGTCCAGTCGCGTCATGAGTCCAGCGGTAGCCATGAACGAGTCGCCGATTGTTTTAATTTTCTCGAGATCATGTTTAAGGCAAAGCTGCTCGAACGTCTCCACCAAAGCTTGCAAATGTGACAAGATCTCTTCCGGTCCACGTCGGGCGCTATATGCGGTAAATTCTACAATATCGCAAAAAAGTATTCCCACTCTCTCGAAACGGCGTGGCTTAACAGCGTCCGTCGCTTTTAACTCCGCAGCGACATCGCGAGGCAG
>QHON01000115.1 GCA_003218815.1 Verrucomicrobiota bacterium | reverse complement strand
CCACTTATTTTTGCATTCCGGCAACAGCGTGCTCGGCGTGCTCATGCACGCCGTGACTGTGCAACGATGGACGGATGCGCAGAAAAAATTCGAAAGCGTAACCGAGATTGTCTCCGTAGTAGCGATCGAGATTGCCCGGGCGATCGTTTATCGTAAATTGGGTGCCGAGTCCGATATCAATTCCGTTGCCGTGGGACAAATCGCGGACATAACCAATCGTATAACCGCTGATCGGAAAGACGTGCGACTCATCGGCGGGTTTTAGAACCAGCTCGTGGCCAGATTTCTGCACCCGCTCCCAGCGGGCATAAACGGTGTCGCATCGGCGTTGATAGTTTGATTCGAACAGGAATGACTGCGTCTTCTCGCCGGAATCGTTGTTCTGTCCCCAAACAAAACTGTTCGACCAATTGCTGTCCCTTCCAAGCGGCTGATTATAAATGATCGATGCAGTCGTGCGATGCCGGTTGACGTCAGGGTCGAGCGCTTCGGGACTCTCGATGTAACCGTACGAAACTTGCAGGGCCAGATTTTGCGTCGGATTCCAGGAAATGCGGCCGCTGTATGAATCGAATTGGGGCTCATCGAAGTTGTAACGGTCTTCATCCGGTTCGCGGCCGGTGAAGATGCTGCCCTCAATTTTCACATTGCGCCAAACGACACCGGCGGTGGCCACGCCGAACGTGACGTGCGTTGAATCCTGCCAATGATGACCGAGCGGCGCATCCGGATCATCCATTGCCGAAGGCCGGTGCATGAATGTAGGCGGCCCAAGAGCCGGTTCGCCCGGGTAACCAAAATACAAATACGCGCTCAGGCCGTCGTCGAACTTCTGCGAATAACTAATCGACAATTCATCGAACAAATCATGCGGATGCTGCCGATCGTGGAGCGGTTGATCGTGCCACAATTCTCCGGTTTGAAAAAGAAGCGGATAACCGCGGCCGCCTTCAGTGAGCGGATCGAGACTCATCATTAACCGGCCACCGAGTTGCGCGCTCTCGCCGACCGGATGGGAGTACATACCCATGATCCAGTTCGGCGCATCGATCCGGTCATCGCCACGCCGCGTGCTCACGTTGGTGTAGCGCGGAAAAATTGCGCCATGCAGCATCAGCATGTCATCGCCGAACATGAACATTTTACCATACATTGGAGATGAATCGGGTAGCCAAGACGTGCCGGAACCTTCGCGGCTCATCGGATCGGCGATGTCCACCGACGATTGCATCGACATCTGCATCTTGTGGTCGCCATGCGCCTCTTGCTCGTGCTCGCCGTATTTCACGGCGTGCATCGAATGATTGTCGATTTTCATGGGTGATTTCCGTTTTTCTTCTTTCTGGGGCACGAGCTTCATCCCGCATTTCGGACAAGTTCCCGGGTGATCCATCACAACCTCTGGATGCATCACGCAGGTGTATTTCTGCTTCGCTTGCTCGTGCCCGTGTCCTTGCGCAACCGCGCTGCTCGTGCCGAGCGCGAGTGCGCTGATAAGAATTAAAATGTGTTTTCCCATCTGACGTTGAAATTGGTTTGAAAGATTTGGAGGCGGCGCTCCGCCTGCCGAAAAAGGCTGTAGCAGCGGCTGCGCCAGCCGCCGGCTCTTGGAATGCAGGCGAGACGCCTGCCTCTACAGCTAAACGCGAATTGGCGGAGCGTGCGCTAGCATGCTCCCAACTAATTGAGCGAACGATGTCGTGCCAGGCGGTCCATTATCGAGCACCAACAGCGACGGTGCGTTTCGCGCTTTCGCGCTGAGCGCGAATTCTTCGGAATATAAATTAACATCGGAAAAATCGGCGTTCCGTAGCCAGCTTTTTTCAATGGTTGGAACAACCGCGCGCAAGATTTTGCAGCATTGGATTCCTGCTGATTGCTTTTGTGGCGTTGGCCTGGAATGAAATGGGCATCCGCTTCCGGCTGTGCCCTTTTTTGTTACGATTGCAGAAAAGGCACAGTGATTCGAAATCGCGAGCCACGATAGAATCGTGACTAGAGTGATCCCGCAGCGCGCCGAAGCCCTTTTCGCGGTCACGATTACTTTATTCGCCGAATCGCGGCGAACGCTCAAACCTTTTCTTTGGGATCATCGATCGCCCTCGGTTTTTCTCTTTTGCTGGATTACATATCAATCTTATTGAAAGAGAATTGGAAATTGCGGCTCGCGCACGAAAATGACATTCCCGCACTGGAAAAGTTGATCTCGCTTTCGGTGCGCGGATTGCAGGCGTCGCATTATTCCATTGCGCAAATGGATACCGCGCTCGGCTCTGTCTTCGGCGTGGATCGACAATTGATTCGCGATGGAACTTATTTCATTGTCGAGCTTAATGGCGAGCTCATCGGCTGCGGGGGCTGGAGCAAACGCAAAACACTTTTCGGCAGCGATCATCACACGACTCGCGACGATGCGGAACTCGATCCAATAACAGATGCCGCGCGCATTCGTGCATTCTTCGTTCATCCTGATCACGCACGCCGCGGTATTGGGCGGGCGATTCTTGAAGCATGTGAGAAGGCTATTTGCGACGCCGGATTCACCGCGATCGAACTTGCCGCGACCTTAACGGGCGTGCCGTTCTATGCTGCGTTCGGTTACATTCCAGGCGAAAAATCTGACGTTCCGCTCGCGAAGGGGTTAAGCTTGCAGATTGTGCGAATGACCAAGGACCTTTCCGAAGTGCAGAGAAGAGGACAGATGCGCTAATTCGAAAGCGGCGGTTCGGGTGCGCCCGCGCCGGAAGTGATTCCTTCCCGTGGCGTGATTTCACCTGGTTCGATCGGTTTCTCGCTTGGCTTGCCAAACTCCGGTTGCTCAACCCGCGTCGCCAGGAGCATTGCGACAAACAGCAACGCGGCTGCAAGATAATATGGCGCGCCGGGCACATAGAACGAATGTTTCGGATTAATGAACCAACCGAATATTCCCGAGAACAGAAACGGCCCAATGACGAACGCGATTGAGCGCAGGCTTTGGATCGCTCCCTGCAATTCGCCCTGCTCTCGTTCGCTCACGCGGTGAGTCATCATTCCCTGCGCTGCTGGAAAGGAAATGTTCCACATCGAAATCACCGGGATCGAAGCAATGTAAAGCCCGCCGGTTCTAGCCAGGCCGGCAATAACCATTCCGACTGCGCCGAAAAATTGACCGATGTAAAGTGTGCGCCGTTCACCGAGCCACGCGACGATTCGTCCAGTGAGTCCGCCAGAAATCGCCGCCGTGAACACGCCTACAACTGCAAGAGAAATACCGATGGTGGTTTGGTTCCAAGCGTATCGATAAATCGCATAAAGCGCCCAGATGACGAAAACTTCGTGCGAGACGTAGGCGAGAAATTGGAGAGTAGCGAGCTTCCACAATTCGGAATGCGATCGGAGTAAGGTAAGCGAGCCAACCGGATTTGCGCGGCGCAACGTGAATTTTTTGCGGTATTCATGTCGCAGCGATTCCGGGACGAAAATGTAGCCGTAGAGCCAGTTCGCCAAGCTAAACCCGGCCGCAACCCAGAACGGCAAACGGGGACTGATGTCTGCCAGCGGTCCACCAATTCCCGGGCCCAGAATGAACCCGACACCAAACGCTACGCCGATCATGCCGAAAGCGCCGGCGCGTTTTTCTTTCGGAACAACGTCGGCAATATAAGCCATGGCGGTTGGAATGCTCGAAGCGGTAATTCCGGAAATGACCCGACCAACAAACAGCCAACCAATTGTGGGCGAGAGCGCCATCACGATGTAATCCAGGCCAAGTCCGAGATTCGACAACAAGATTACCGGGCGCCGCCCGAATCGATCAGACAACACACCCAGGACCGGCGAGAAGAAAAATTGCATCAGCGCGAAGACTGTGCCGAAAACGCCAAGCCAGGTGGCTGCGCTAGTCGCGTTCCCACCGAGAAAGGTCAGGATGAGCTTCGGCAAAACTGGCGCGATCAATCCCAGGGCCAGCATATCGAGCATGACCGTGATGAAGATAAAAACGACCGCGGCTTTGCGTGCTTTCATTCTGAAATAGTAAACAGTAGCGACTGACCGATGAGTGATGAATCTGGAGAGCAGCAACCTTTTCATTGGTAGCTTTTCCGATCAAGTTTTTGATCGGCAGAATTCCGTTGCCGCCGTTATGCTTAATGCATGAAATTGCTTCCCGGCTTGTTGATTGCCTCCTTCATGTCCGCTGCAACCATTTTTGCCCAAACGGCCGCCGAGGAAACAACTGCGGTTCTTCAAGCCGAACGCGACGGATGCACCGCTTATTTGAACGGCGAGGCCGAGAAAATCGCAAACTTCTTAACGGAGGATTATACGCTCACCAACTCGAAGGGCGAAATCAGCGGCCGTGCTGATGATATCGCCGATGCGACGTCGGGAAAAGTTCACTACACCGAATTTGAGAATTACGATATGAAGGTGCGTCTTTACGGCGATTCCACAGCTGTCGTCACAGGTCGCACGAAGCTAAAGGGCGTCTACAACGGCAAAACGATCAACAAGGTTGTCCAGTTCACCGATACGCTGGTCAAACAAAATGGCCACTGGCGTCTCGCCGCCGGTCATGTCTCGGCTGTGCCGCAGTAATCGGGGCCAAGCGAATCGGCGCGCGACCAGCCTTCTTTGACTTGGTGAAATCCTTGTAAGTCCCTGCGTGAATCCGCTCTCTTATCATTCGCCGAAGACCGCAGTCCGGCCGAGTCCAATCCATGGACGCGGTTTGTTTGCCACGACTGATATTGCAAAAGACGAAATCGTCGGGGTAAAAGGCGGTCACATCGTTACCCGGGAACAGTTAGAAGAAATCACGCCGCAGCTCGGTCCGGTGGAGATTCAGATTGACGATGATCTATTCATCGCGCCAGTGGCAAACGATGAGCGCGAAGGCTCAATGCTTTATAGCAACCATTCGTGTGACGCGAACCTCGGTATTCGCGGCGAGATCACATTCGTAGCGATGCGCGACATCCCAGCTGGTGAAGAACTTACTCACGATTGGGCGACCACCGACGACGACAATTATTCGGTGAAGTGCAAATGCGGCGCCGCCAACTGCCGCGGCACCCTCACCGGCAAAGATTGGCAGCGTCCGGAATTACAAAAACGCTATTCTGGCTATTTCTCAACTTATCTCGCCAAGAAAATCGCGCGAATGAGTAAGCGCGGGTGAGTTAGATAATGTGGCTCCAAGAAAGTTGAGAGTTGAACGTTGAGCGTTGAAAGTCGGAAATGAAGTCTCCGCTTAAGGTTGCTGTCACCGGCGCAGCCGGACAGATTGGTTACTCGCTCGTTTTTCGCATCGCCTCCGGGGAAATGTTCGGATGGGACCAACCGCTTACCCTGCATCTGATTGAAATTCCTAATGCGCTCGGCGCGCTTGATGGCGTGGTTATGGAATTGCACGATTGCGCTTTTCCGCTGCTGCAATCGATTGTGCCAACCGCTGATCTCGATGAAGGCTTCCGCGACATCAACTGGGCGTTGCTGGTTGGCAGCATTCCCCGCAAAGCCGGTATGGAACGGAAAGATCTGCTCGGGATCAACGGCAAAATTTTCATCGGGCAAGGGCAGGCCATCGAGAGAAATGCCGCAGCCGATGTGCGTGTACTGGTGATCGGAAATCCCTGCAACACTAATTGTCTGATTGCGATGAACAACGCGAAAGAGATTCCGCGCGATCGCTGGTTTGCGATGACGCGGCTGGATGAAAACCGGGCGCGCGCGCAGCTTGCGCATAAAGCGGGTGTCGAGATCACCCGCGTCACGAACATGACGATTTGGGGCAATCATTCCGCGACGCAGTACCCCGATTTCTACAATGCAAAGATCGACAATCTCCCCGCAGACCAAGTGATTGGTGACGAGCAATGGCTGAAAGAGGCGTTTATTTCAGCCGTGCAGCAACGCGGCGCGGCAGTGATCAAAGCGCGCGGGCTTTCTTCGGCCGGTTCGGCCGCGAACGCTATAATCGATACGGTAGGGTTTTTAATTAACGACACGCCGCGCGAGGATTGGCACAGCGTCGCGGTTTGTTCCGACGGGAGTTTCGACGTCAATGAAGGATTGATCTCATCATTTCCCGTACGTGTTCGTGGGGGAAAATGGGAAATTGTGCAGCAAATCCCAATCAACGAATTCAGCCGGGATAAGATCGACAAATCAGTCGCGGAGCTAAAAGAAGAAAAATCGCTCGTGACCGATTTATTGTAGCGGCGGTGGTCTATGACGGTCAGACAGTAATGCGGCGCTCATAGAGCGCCGCTACAGAAGTTTCTCGCTGGTCAACCGCTCGAATGCTTCGACATATTTGGCGGCCGTTCTCGCGATAACATCCCCTGGTAATTTCGGCGCCGGCGGCGTCTTGTCCCAATCGAGGGTTTCGAGATAATCGCGGACAAATTGTTTGTCGAAGCTCGGCGGACTTTGCCCAGTAACGTATTGATCGGCCGGCCAGAAACGAGACGAATCCGGCGTCAAGCATTCGTCAATCAAGACCAATTTGCCGTCTACAATTCCAAATTCGAATTTTGTGTCGGCAACAATAATTCCGCGCCGAGCGGCATGGTCGCTGCCCTCTGCATAAACTTGCAGGCTGAGGGCTCTCGCGCGATCGGCGAACCCGTCGCCTAGAATGTGGCGGCATTCCTCCCAATCAATGTTGAGATCGTGTCCCGAGTCGCTTTTTGTCGCTGGAGTGAAGATTGTCGCCGGCAATTGCGAAGCGAGCTTCAACCCTTGCGGCAATTTCACGCCACACACACTTTGCGACTCCTGATATTCTTTCCAACCCGAGCCCGCCAGATAACCGCGCACGACGCACTCCACCGCTAATGGCTTCGCCTTTCGCACAATCATCGAGCGGCCGGCGAGCTGTGCCCGAAACGGCTGTAATTGCTTCGGGAAATCGTCGAAGTCCGCGGTGATAAAGTGATTGTCTATCTTGTGAAAGCGCCTGAACCAAAACGCGGAGAGTTGATTCAAGACCGCGCCCTTGTGGGGAATCGGATCTGGCAAAATCACGTCAAACGCAGAGAGGCGATCGGTCGCGACGAAGAGCAGCGTTTCTCCGAGATCAAAAACTTCGCGTACCTTCCCGCTGCGCAGCTTTTTGACTCCGGGAAGATCGAGAAACGATTGTGGAGAACCCTTCATAACTGCGAGATCATTACTGCATGGCTGGAATCGTCGTCAAACCACGTGCGCGAATTTTGCACGGACATGACTGGGTTTTTTCCAGCGAAGTTCTGAAAGTTTTTGGAAATCCCGCCGACGGCGATGTGATCTCGCTCAAGGATGGTAAAGATCATTTG
>QHON01000114.1 GCA_003218815.1 Verrucomicrobiota bacterium | reverse complement strand
CTGAACCTTGGTGAATGCGCCGGGGCGGGGATCGTGGATTATTTGCATGTGCACGTCGTGCCGCGGTGGAGTGGGGACAGCAATTTTATGCCGATCCTCAGTGGCACGCGCATGCTCTCGGAGGGATTGCATGCGCTCTACGACAAATTGATCGAAGCGCAGATCAAGATCGAGGTGCAATCGCGCCCGAGCACATGAACGAGTGGGTTGACGGGCCGCCGCCGAAAAGAGGAATGGGCTGTTTCGCCCGCGGTTGCCTCATTCTCGTGGTTTTTGCGATAGTGCTGGCCATCGCTTGTCTCGCCGGTCTGTATTTGGGTTTTCAGCGGAATTCGGCAATAGCGCTCGGAGGTTATTGGCTGGCCAAGACCCATTCGCTTGCAAATGCGCCTGTACCGGTCCCTGAATTCGCCGCTTCGGACGAGCAGATTCAAGCAGTGCAACAGCGGTGGCGGGACTTTGAACACAAGACTCGCGCGGTTCAGCCAGCTGAAATCGAGCTAACCGCAGACGACCTTAACAGCTCGATTGCCGCAAATCGATATCTTCGCGGGAAGATTTATGTGTCGATCGATGGGAATCGCTTGCGTCTTCAGGCGAGCATTCCGCTGGCAGAATATGTCGGCCGATCCGGATATTATTTTAACGGGGACATTGCAATTCAATCCGATGCGGTCGCCTCTCTCGCGAACCCGCGCATTGAAAGCATCACGATAAACGGTCAACCATTACCGCGCGATATCCTGGATTGGACATATGGTTCGCGACGATTGCGCGAGTACCTCGCTGAATATCGGAATGATTACGACGTTGGTACGATCGAAATTCGCGACGGGAAATTGCTTGTCCGATCAGGCACCCATTAATTTGGCTGCATGATCTCCCGCACGAAGACGTTGAGCTGTCCGTCTTCCTCTTTACGGACCTCGGTGATTTCGTAGGGTCGCAACTCATCTCGACTCACAGTCGCTCCTTGTTGGGGCGGATTGTAGCCGGATGGAAATTCGACAATGATACGCGTGGATGAACCCGCCCCCAAATGGAGCACTTTCTCCGTTAATTTTGTGCGCGGGCGGAGCACGGCGCGATTGGCATCAGAAAAATTCACGAGGAATTGCCCTTTTAAATAGACGCGTTCGCCGGCAAGTCCATGCTCGACCACATCCCGCAGATCGCTTGTGCCGATGAGCCGGCCGAGTGGCATTTTCCCGGGCGGAAACGTTTTCCAACTGCCTCCGCCGGCGTTTGAAGCCAGAGCCACTCCGGAAGCCTCAGCCGGAACAGGCTGGGCGGGCAATACCGGAACTGGAGTCGCAGATGCCGGAGGCGGGGCTTGAGCAACCGCGACGGTGGGCGCAGCCGCGACGGTTGGAGCTGCCGTGGCGATTGGAGGAGCTGGTGGTGGGGTGCGTGCCGATGCGACGGCGAACGGTGTTGAAGTTGGCGCAGCCGATTTCTGAGCGACGACTGGCTGAGCAGGAGTGGACGTGGGCGACGGAGATTTCATCCTCTCCTTTTTCGCCAATTTGCCGCCCTTTGGCGCCGGTGTTGTCTTCGCTAGCTTTGCATTTTGCGGCGGGACGGCCGGTGCGGCCGGAGCCTCGACCGGTCTGGCTTGTTCGACTCGAACCAGCTCGTTTTGTGCAGGTGGAGGCGCAGCGGCGGTAGGCCCGGCAGCGATTGGGACCTGGGGTCCCGTCGTTTTTCGCCGGTAATCGGTGTAGCGTTCCTCGGCTTTGGCGCGCGCATGTTCCTTAAATAACGGCCAGCCAGCAATGAGATTGAGACTAAGCGGGGGCTCAAGCCGGAACGTCCCAAGGCCGCGTGTGACCGTATAGCTTCCGTAAAGCAATGGGACAGCTGTAATCATGATGCGACCGTCCAGCAATCGCTCTGCATGAATCACGGAAGAAAGGTCATGTGTGCGTTCGAGTTTGATTTCCAAACCAACATTAAGCGTCTTCTTCATTAACGGCAGCACCTCGGAGTTCGCTGGATAGACATGCTCCATGAGCAATTCGCCGCTATCGACGGCGTTCGTCAGTGCGACCATGCCGGAAGTAAAGACATCACCGGGCCCGAGTTCACGTGCTTCGACGATCGTGTACTTTCCAACAACGTACGGCACTAGGCCGCGCACTTGCTGATAATTTCGAACATAGTTCCGCGCCAATTCTGCATTAGTCTTGGCCAACTCGGCCGCGCCCATCCCGACATAACGATCGTAGAGTTGTTTTGCGTTCAGGAATTCCCCGGCTGGCGCGGCAGTCAACTCGAAACGCTTCGGCGGATCGATTTTGTGGAGTCGTTGTAAAATGCGATAGCTGTCTGGGCGTTCCGGCTGATCGAAAATATAAAAACTGCCCAGCCACGCTGCGAAAGCGAAGCCGGTCAAAAGAAGAATGGCGACTGTCCACCCGAAATAATTAGTGCGTCGCCGTGGAGACGAGTATGTCTCTTCGTAGCGAGAAGTGTTGTAATTCACTTAACGGGAACGAGAAAATCCGCCGGTTTCAAGCTGACTGCGCGGTTTCAAACGACGACCCGCATCCGCAGGTTCGAGACGCATTTGGATTGACGATGTGAAAACCAACGCCGGTCAAACCATCGCGAAAATCCAAAGTAGCGCCGCGTAAGAATGGGATGCTCTCACCATCTATAAGAAATTGCATCCCGTCGCGCTCCACTACGGCATCGCCTTCCTTTTTTTCACCGAGCGCCATCTCGTATTGAAGCCCCGAACAACCGCCCTTTGCAATCTGGACGCGCAAGCCTTCGCGAGAATTTTCTGGGCGCGCTTCAAGCAAAGTTCGGAGCTGTCGAACAGCGTTGTCGGTGACATTAATCATCGTCCTAAAAAATAAGGCTGCGGCTGCGCCAAGTCAAAAGCTGTCCTCGCGTCAGCCTCCGTTTTTCTTCGCAATTTGTAAGCCGAAATCTAAAATTAAGGGCGAATGAGCCGGATCCGATTGCTGCCAGAAATCGTCGCCAGCCAGGTCGCGGCCGGCGAAGTGGTGGAGCGGCCCGCTTCCGTGGTGAAGGAACTCATCGAGAACAGCATCGACGCCGGCGCCCGTAAGATTGAGATCATGACTCATCGTGGGGGAATTTCGCTCGTCCGCGTGATTGATGACGGCTCTGGCATGGATCGCGATGACGCACTCCTTTCACTCGAACGTCACGCTACAAGCAAGATTCGTTCGGCCGCCGACTTGCAAACGATCGGCACGCTTGGATTCCGGGGCGAAGCTTTGCCAAGCATTGCCAGTGTTTCGCGCTTTCGCTTAACCACGCGTGAGCCAACTGCCATCGCCGGAACGGAAATCATCGTAAATGGCGGCAAGATTGACGTTGTGCGCGACGGCGGTGAAGCGCCCGGAACGCAAGTGGAAGTGCGCTCGTTGTTTTATAATCTGCCAGCGCGTCGAAAATTTCTTCGTTCGGAAAACACGGAAAGCCGTAACGTTGAGCACCAGATTCATCTCCAGGCGATCGGGCATCCTCGGATTGCCTTCACTTTGCTGCGAGACGATCGGCTCGTCTTTCAACTCCCGGAGACGACAACTCTTAGTGATCGAATCCGCGATTTGTACGGCTCCGAGCTATTGGAACGCCTGATTCAGGTAAACGGTAATGCATCCGCCAAAGTTCAAATCAGCGGACTTATCGGACAAGCGGGCCTGAGCCGGCAAACGCGCGCGCAGCAGCTCATTTTTGTGAACGGCCGCGCGATCGAAAGCGGCCTCATCACTGCCGCTATCCGCGAAGGCTATCACACCGCGCTCATGAAAGGACAATATCCGGTTACGTTTCTGTTCCTGGATCTCGATCCGGGCACCGTCGATGTAAACGTTCACCCGACAAAGCGTGAAGTCCGTTTTCGGGATCTAACTGGAGTGCGTGAAGCGATTGTTCACTGCCTTCGGCAAACATTGGAACGGACCCGGACCGAGTGGCAGGAGAAATTTCGCGCACCGCCGGCGTCACCGCCAGCCGTGACAAAGATTCCGGCGTCAGCGACAGTCGAACCACAACTTGCCGCCGCGGTCAGCCCCGAAAGCGTTCGGGCCGGCTACCGGCCGGTCGAGTTTGCTCCTCGTCCCGTCCCGGATAATCGGAGGGAATCTGTAGCTGGGGTCGATGACCCCGGCCGCGCCGCGCAAACTGCTCGTTCCAAGCATGCCACTCCACAGCAATTTCAGATCATCGGCGTACTCAACAAACTTTATATTCTGATGGAAAACGCGAATGGTCTCGTCCTCGTCGATCAGCATGCGGCGCACGAACGCATCCTCTTCGAAGATCTGCAGCGAAGAATGGAAGAGCAGGGAGTTCCAGCACAAAAGCTGCTACTTCCTCAGACTTTCGATCTCCCCCCGCGCGATTCGGACTGGATTGAGCGCAATATGTCGATCTTGCAAAAAATGGGAATCGGAATCGAAAGCTTCGGACCGAATTCGTTCAAGATCGACAGTCTCCCGAGTTTTTTGAATGTCTCAGATCCGACGCAGTTCATGCGCAAAGTAATCGATGATCTCAAAAGCGTTACCAACAACAGTTCGGCCATGCGATTGGGCGAAGAGATGATCGCCAAGACGGTTTGTCGGCACGCCGTGAAGGCGAATGATCCGCTGCGGTATCTCGAGGTCGAAAAACTTATCCAGGATTTACTCGAATGCGATCTGCCTTACTGCTGTCCGCACGGACGACCTACCATGATTCAGATTTCGCTTGTCGAACTCGAGAAGAAATTCGGTCGGAAAGTTTGAGAAGTGATGCAGGGCCGCGGCCGTGTCGCGATAGCAATGCGGCTTGCCATTTGGAGTGCCGCTTCTAGTTTGGCGCGGTGAAAAAAATCGAAGCGATCATCAAGCCGTTTAAGACCGAGCCAGTGAAGGAAGCGCTCATGGCAGTGGGCGTAGAGGGAATGACTTTGAGTGAGGTTAAAGGCTTTGGTCGGCAGAAAGGTCACAGCGAAATCTATCGTGGCACCGAGTACACGGTCGATTTCTTGCCCAAAGTGAAATTCGAGATGGTGGTTCCGGACGATCGCGCGCAGCGTGCCGTCGAAGCAATCTTGGGCGCCGCCAGGACCGGAAAGATTGGCGATGGCAAGATCTTCGTTGCGGAAGTGGAAGAAGCGGTCCGGATCCGAACGGACGAACGAGGTGCGGAGGCGCTCTAACTGTTACCGATTTCGATGTCTTAGCACTTCAACACATGCACGATTTCTTATTGTCGGTTTTTCTCGGTATCGTCGAAGGGCTCACCGAATTTCTTCCGGTTAGCTCAACCGCGCATCTCCGCATTGCGGAAGCGCTGCTGAAAATCGATCTTCACGACGGTTTCTGGAAGATGTACACAATCGTCATTCAGTTGGGCGCAATCCTGGCGCTACCGGTTTATTTCCGGGAGCGCATCCTGAAGTTTCTTCGCACGTTTCCAAGAGGCGAGCGCGGCGATCGCACGGTCTTGACCCATCCATTGAGTCTGACGCTAATTGCTTTTGTCGTCACCGCGGTTCCGGCGTGGGCCTTAACGAAACAGATCGGCAAAAATCTTGAAAATCTCTGGGTGATGGCCTGGGCGCTCATTATCGGTGGAATAATCATGTGGGTGGTTGACGCCGTTTTTACGCGGCCGCGCGTCACGCAGATGGAGGAAATGACCCTACCTCAGGCGGTTTGGATCGGCGCAGCACAAATTCTTTCTGCAATCTTTCCGGGAACCTCACGGTCGATGTGCACGATTGCGGCCGGGCAAGTAGCGAGCATGTCACGGCCCGCCGCGCTCGAATTTTCTTTTTTTCTATCGATGCCGACGATGCTGATGGCCACCGGGTATGATTTTGTAAAGACGGTGATGCCGCATCATCACGAGGTGAACCTCGCACCGCTGAAAATGGATAGCCATGAATGGATCGTGCTCGCAATCGGATTTGTAGTTTCATTTTTTGTAGCTCTGGGAGTAGTCGCCTGGTTTATGCATTGGGTGCGGGCACGGGGATTTGCACCGTTTGCTGTCTACCGAATCGTGCTCGGGATCGGAATATTGATGCTGCTGGCGCGCGGAATGATCTGATCAATTGAAAATGGAAACGGACGTTGTTCTTCCCGATCTCCAGAGCGCCGTTCTTTGCGAAGATGTGCGCTGCGAATTCAATGGGATGCAAACACTCGTGGGCGTGCTCAATGTCATTCCGGCGCCGTCGCTGCCGATCAATTATATGCGGCTCTGCATTTGGGCGCGTTGGTGCAGCGGTACGGGAAAATTTCGGCAGAAATCGCGGATTGTGGGCGTTGACGAACAGCAGGTGATCGCGCAGGCCGAAGTCGAGTTCGTGTTGAAGGAGATGGAAGGGCACGCGACGAACGTTCATTATTTCGGCGGTGTGCAGTTCCAACAGTATGGGATGCATCACGTCGAGATCTATCTCGAAGACGAATTGCGGCTGCGCTTTCCGTTGCCGGTGCTTCAGATCACCCGTTCAACCGTTTAAACTCCCGGGCATTTTGCATTAAGCGCTTGCCAATCGCGCCGAATTCATTTATCACCGGCGCGTTAATGTTGAGAGAAGTCTTAACCGCGTTTCTCTGTGGCTTTGCCGTTGCAGGCCAAATCTGCGCGCAAGAAGTGGTCGTCGCTCACGAAACAAAACCAAATCCTACAGTAAAGCCGGTCTCTAAAGGAACGGATTTAGAATCAGAGACCACGACCGAAGTTCGCGCGAAGAAATCAGCTCCCCACGTACTCACGGTCGAACAGATGCGAATGGCGGGAACACTCGCTGCCGAGCGAGAGAAGGAAAAAACGTCTGCCGAACAGACAATCTCAGTACCGGGAACCAATTTGCAGACCGCAAAAGCTGGAGCGCTCGCGGCTGAACAGCGGAGAAAAGAAACTCGCCCTCAGCAGACGAACGCATCACGGGCTTCGACTTCGCACACTACGAAATCGGACGTTGCCGTTCCTGTCCGACCAACGATGCTCGAAACTGGGAAACAGGAATCGTCCACTGCTCAACCGGCGAAGGCAGAGGTTCGCGGAGGGCAAACAACCCCGCCTCAATCGGCCTCTTCAGAATTGCATTTAACCAGTCGTGACCGGGAGACCAAGAAGGATACGATGGAGGTGGTCACGAAAGAAAGGACGGCCAAAAGGACACGAACGGTCGCCCATTACAGCTACAAAACCCCAGAGGGCAAAAAGGAATCAATTCCCGTCATCACGCACTATTATCCAAAGCAGATCGTTTACCCGTTTGCCAAGATCGATCGGCACATCGATGGCAAACTGATGCAAGCGGCGACGATCGCGCAGGAACGCGCCCATGCCCATTCGCGCTCGATGTGCTGGCATTATGTCAAAGAGGCATTGCTCGCTTCCGGCGTGATTGATTCGCGCCCGAAGAGCGAACTGGCGAAAGACGCCGCCCAGGACCTCGTCAGTAAT
>QHON01000113.1 GCA_003218815.1 Verrucomicrobiota bacterium | reverse complement strand
AATGAACCGGCAACTTCGCCAACCGGTGAAGCTACGATCAAATAGATACATCGTTGCGATCCCGACAACATCCGTTGGAAAGTTCTAAAGATCGACAATCGAAAGAAGTACGATTACAACATCGTCATCTAACCCATGAGCAATCTGGTCTCTTCGCGGGCGATCGGTGCCAGAGAGGCGGAGGCGCACTTACCGGAGTCGCAACGGGAACGGTCCATCGCGCTGTTCCAGCATGGGACACTTACCGTCAAACTTTACGCGCCTCGCGGTAGCGATCCGCAAACTCCGCACACGCGTGACGAAATCTATGTTGTTATCCGCGGCACGGGCGATTTTTTCTGCGCCGACGAGCGTCGGAAGTTTGGGCCGCACGATTTCTTGTTTGTCCCAGCGGGAATGGAGCATCGTTTTGAAAACTTCAGCGACGACCTTGCGCTCTGGGTTTTCTTTTACGGCCCGGAAGGCGGCGAGGCGGAGAAGTGACCTGGTCGGACGCATTTGCGAGATACGGCCGATTGGCCTTTGAAAACCGTCTATAAATTGATGGGAGATCCACGAAACGTCGCGCACGCCAAGAAAGTCGTTCAAGAGAAGCATCACAAGCACAAGGACGTTGCAAAAGATGGCGCTACAGCCCCCCAGCGGAGCGGCAAGGCCCAACCGGCCAAGCAAAAGCAGGCGGTCACCGAGGAGAGTCCCGCTCCTAAGACTGCTGAGGCTGCGAAGCCAGCGCAACCGGCAGATCCGACACAGCTGGAGAAATCGCTCGCGGTCCTCTCCAAGCTTAAGGAGCTGGAGTTTCATTCACGCGCCAATATCGAAAAACTCGCCGAGCTCAGCTTAACAATCGAGGAGGAGCTTAAGCAAAGGACGTTTGCTGAAGCAATCGGAGCGGTCTACTCCGCGCAGGATGCTTTTCAATCCAAAATTCTAAAGCTGATTGAAGACTACGAAGCGGAGTGCGATCGCTTGAAACCGGCGGGATAATATTTCGTATCGACCGTGGACGCAGTGGACATTGAGCCTCGGTGTTTTCAACGGAAACCCGCCAGCGTGTAGGTCAGCCCCAGCAATCCGCTGCCGAGTACGACGGGAACAATGTTCCATTGCCAGCGGAGCATTCCGACGAATGCAACCGCGCAAATCACAAGCGCAAACCAATCTACGCGTCCGGTCGCGGGAAAAATGACATGCAAGCCAAACCAGACGGCGAGATTCAAAATCACACCGACGACGGCGGCAGTGACCGTTGAGAGAGCCGATGTGAGCGACTCGTTCCCGCGCAATTTTTCAACGTATGGCGCGCCAAGAAAAATCCAGAGAAAGCACGGCACAAAGGTCGTCCACGTCGTGATGAGCGCACCGAGTGTGGCGGCGAGAAGCGGCGTTAGGTTACCAGGCTGGTGCCACGCGCCGAGAAATCCGACAAATTGCAGGACCATGATGAGGGGTCCGGGCGTTGTCTCGGCGAGGCCAAGACCGTCGAGCATCTGTCCGGCGCCAAGCCATTGATAATTCTCGACCGCTTGTTGTGAAACGTACGGCAGCACTGCGTAGGCGCCGCCGAATGTCACCAGCGCCGCTTTGCTGAAAAAGATTCCTTCACGAAAGATCGTGTGCTGCGTGCCGAGCAAAATTCCGGCGAGCGCAATTGGAAGCCACCAAAGTAAGATCGACAGCGCGCAAACTTTTAGCACCCGCAAGAGTAACGGACGTGTGTGCTCTGAAGCATCGTCGCTCTCGGAAGGTGTCGAGCATGGAGCGTCATCGCCCGCGACAGAAAAATATTGTGGCCAAACTCTTCCACCGACAAATCCAAGCACGCCCGCGCTAACGACGATCAAAGGAAACGGCACGCGGAAAAAGTAGATCGCAATGAATGCCGCACCCGCGATCACCCACATCATACTAGTCTGCAAGGCTCTTCGACCGATGCGAATAACCGCAGCGGCGACGATCGCGAGCACGGCTGGTTTTAATCCGTAAAAGATCGCCGCAATCCAGGGAATATTCCCATAAGCGACGTAAACGTAGCTAAGCGCCCAGAGGATAAGAATTGATGGAATGACGAAAAGGGTACCGGCGATGATGCCGCCACGTGTTTTATGCAGCAGCCAGCCAATATAAATCGCCAGTTGTTGCGCCTCCGGTCCGGGCAACAGCATGCAAAAATTCAGCGCGTGAAGAAATCGCGCTTCGCCGATCCATTTTTTCTTTTCGACCAGCTCCGCGTGCATCATCGCGATCTGGCCGCTCGGTCCGCCAAAGGAGACGAATCCCAGCTTCAGCCAAAAGCGGAATGCTTCTCGAAATGTGGGAGACTGCCCACGGCGCGATAGCTCTGTCGTTCTTTCCTGTAAGGAGTTCGCTTTCATCGCTTTTGCAAAAATGAGTAAAGCGCGTCAAAACACTCAAACCCGCGACGAAGGATCTCCCCGTCGGGCAATCCCTCTTTTGCCCAACCTTTCAAGACGCGATCAATACCGATGCACTCTGAGCGCTGGAACTTCTCGTCTTCGAGATCGGCATCATGAATCATTTCGGCGATTTTTCTGATCGCCTTGTCCTCGATGCCGAAGCGTCGAATCAGTGTTTCGAATGTGCAGCAATCGCCATGATGGGAGAACTCTACGTCCACCATGTCGAACGGAAGGACCTCGCGATTCGGCGGAACTACCGCGGCGAAAACAAACTTAGCTCGAGGATCGATGAATCTGCGGATTAACCATGCTGATCCGACACGGTCGATTTCGGGACGAGGTCGTGTCAGCCAGGTTTTGCCGCGGTAATTTTTCGGGTCGAGGCGCGGCAGCGTTTTCTTCCGTGCGCCTTCAGCGCGTCGCAGCAGCATTTGCACGTCCTGTCCTCGCGCGCTCTGAAAAAAATCGATATCACGGATTGCTCGGAACTGACGCGTGAGACGTTCAAGTTCTGCCGCCTTTGTCTCGGGATCGGTTTTTCTGCCGCGTGTCAAAAAGCCATGCAACGACTTTTTGATCACGCCGTATTCTTCGTCACGGGCGCGGTTAAAAAGCGCAATCAGTTTCTCATTCGATAATCCCTCGATTTCTTGAACGCGAACCAAGGTTGCGTCGCCGCCAAAATCTCGAATCTGCTGGGTCAACCATTGGAAATGTTCATATTGCGGCGGATTATCCGGCAGCAGATATGTCGACGTTTTAATTTGGATGGCGCCGATCTTTTTTAACCTGCGCCAGACCGCGAGTCGGAAGGCTGTAGAGAAGGAGAAGCCAGGAGGTTGCGCGCATACGATCAATGCCTAGAATGAAATACGTATAGCACGTCGTCCCTGCGCTTACATCCAACTTGCAGTTCCGATGCGAAACACTGTCACGTACAGGGCCTCAAAGAGGGGGCAACAATAGAAAATCATGAAACAAATTGTTACCGCCGGCTTAATCTTCACCGCGTTCATTACTGCATCTGTCGCGGCCGGTCTCAATACGGCGCGCATCGACGAATTAACCGGCCTCAAGGGAAAGATGAATGAGAAGGAAGGTGTTTATAAAGTCACTTTCCCGCGCGACGACGTGAAAGTGGTTGTCGATGGATGGCCGATGCCACCATTCATGGGATTAGGCACTTGGGCCGCATTTAAGGGCGAAAGCGACAAGGCGATAGTGATGGGCGACACGGTTCTCTTCGAAGATGAAGTAAATCCGGTGATGTCCGTTGCCTTGGACAATGGATTGAGCGTGACCGCGCTGCACAACCATTTCTTCTTCGATCACCCCAAAGTGTACTTCATGCACATCGAAGGCAGGGGAGAGGTGGATAAGCTTGCGACCGCAGTTCGGAAGGTTTACGACAAGATCAAGGAAGCGCGCACGGCAAATCCCCAACCGAAAGATTCGTTTGGTTCAAGTCCGTTGCAGCAGAAAGGTTCGATCTCAGCGGCACCTCTGAATGAGATATTCGGGATGAGCGGCGAAGTGAATAACGGGATGGTGAAATTTACGATCGGTCGCCCGGCGAAAATGCATGGAATTGAGGTCGCCAAAGATATGGGCGTCAACACTTGGGCGGCGTTTGCTGGAACAGATGAGAATGCCGTTGTCGATGGAGACTTCGCAGTGACCGAAGATGAATTGCAACCGTGTCTTAAGGCCCTTCGCGTCGGTGGCATCTGTATCGTCGGGATTCATTCACACATGACCCACGAAGAACCGCGGGTTTTATTCTTCCATTACTGGGGCAAAGGTGCGGCCAAGGATTTAGCGCAAGCCATCAAAGGCGCGCTGTTAGTCGGTGGATTGCTTCAAGTCAGTTCGCCATTGCCATAACCTCAAATCAGATCGCGGAATTATGAAGGCATCGCTCTTCACGATGATTGTGACGACCATGGCAACGGGTCTCGCCGCCGCTGAGACAGTAAACTTTGACGACATGAAAGCAGGCGTGCCGCCTCCAGGCTGGACGGCGGCACAAACCGGAAGCGGCACCGCGAAATGGACGATCGAAAAAGACGATTCGGCTCCGAGCAAACCGAACGTCTTGAAGCAATCCGGCCAGGCGACTTTCCCGGTGTGTTTCAAGAACGGCACGAACATCAAAGACGGATTTGTTGAAGTGAAGTTCAAGCCGATTGCTGGCAAGGAAGACGAAGCGGGCGGCGTGATCTGGCGACTACAGGACGTGAACAATTATTACATTGCTCGCGCCAATGCCCTCGAGAACAACGTGACTATTTACCACACAATCAAAGGCAAGCGCACAGAGAAAAAGCGTACGAAGATGGAAGTCTCGTCGGGCGCGTGGCACGTTTTGCGTGTCGATTTCAAGAGCAATCATTTCACAGTCACGTTCGATGGGAGAAAGGCGATTGAATGGGACGACGATACGTTTAAGGCTGCCGGCAAGGTCGGCGTTTGGACAAAGGCTGACAGTGTCACCGAATTCGACAACTTCGTCTACGCCAGCAAATGAGATGCTCTCTTCTACACGGCGGCTTAATTGTGGCATTCTGCCTTTATCCAACCGCGGCCCACGCGGAGGAGAAGACGCTGCAACTGAAGCAGACAATCCCGCTGCCGAGCGTCGAGGGACGGATCGACCACCTCGATCTCGACGCCGCGAATGAAAGATTGTTCGTGTGCGCCTTAGGCAACAATACAGTCGAAGTCCTCGACCTGCGGAAAGGACAACGAATCCATTCCATCACCGGCCTCGGCGCGCCTCAAGGAATCGCCTATCTCCCTGAAATCGATCGTCTCTTTATTGCCAATGACAAAGGCGGAATTTGCAAGATCTACGATGCAAAATCATACCAGGCGATTGGAGAAATAAATTTCAAAGACGATGCCGACAATGTCCGTTACGACAATTCGTCGAAGCGGATTTACGTGGGTTTTGGCGGCGGCGGAATCGGAATCATCAACGCGGCAGAGGGCAAAACCGTCAGATCAATAAAACTGGCAGCGCATCCGGAAGCATTCGAGCTAGAAAAACAAGGGCATCGCATTTTCGTGAATGTCCCCAACGCGCGGCACGTGGCGGTGGTTGATCGCGAAACAAGCGAGGTGATTGCAACTTGGAAAACCAACAGTGCCTTTGGAAATTTTCCGATGGCATCCGACGAAGCCAGTCACCGATTATTTGTCGGATGCCGCATGCCATCAAAGCTCGTTGTGCTGAACACGGAATCAGGTGACGTGGTTGCAAACATCGACATCTCCGGCGATCCCGACGATGTCTTTTATGACAGGAAGCGTCATCGCATTTACGCGATCTGCGGCGCGGGCAAGATCGACATCATCGAGCAAACCGACGCAAATAACTATAAAGGTCTGACCAAGATCGACACGGCGGAGGGCGCTCGCACGGGGCTTTTCGTGCCGGAGCGAGACACTTTGTTCGTCGCTGTTCCACATCGCGGTTCGCAGCAAGCCGAGATTCGCGCTTACCAAATCGAATAACTGCTTTCCACCACTCCACGAACTTGGATTTGGCTTTGCGTCAACGTTTAGGGGCCGGTCAAAAATTACTTTGAAGCGAGCAACAGTTTGCGAAATGTCATTCTCTGCTGCCTCGTCGCGCGCAATCTAACTACACAATGAAATCAAACTTTAACCGCAGATATGATTCGTCAGTTTGGGGCTTGAACCTTGCAAAACTCTGCGCCATCGCGTTGGTCCATTCCATTTGGACAGCAGACATAATGATGGCCGGTAGCACAACCGCCTCGAATTATGAACTCAAGCCATTGTCTTTACCGGGCGCAACCGGCGTCGTAAGACTGGACTACTTTGCATACGATCGCTCGACAGGCAGAGTATGGGTGCCAGCCAGCAACACCGGCAGTGTCGACGTAATCGACGAGAGTTCCGACGCTGTGTCGCAGGTAACTGGGTTTAAGACGGGTGAGGTCGAGCTGCGCGGGCGAAAAGTCACGCTGGGACCCACAGCGGTCAGTGTTGGCGATGGCGTTGTGTACATCGGGAATCGGGGCGATTCGACCTTGTGCATCATCGACGCGCATAGCCTCGAGCGCGGAGGGTGTTTGCAGGTCGCTCCGCCCTCGGCGGGTCCTGCCGCGGCGCCGGACGGCGTCGTTTATATAGCCGCAACACGCGAATTGTGGATCACAACCGGCGCGCCACCGCTCGGGATCAGCTCAGCAGACAAGTCCATCCAGGTGTTTGACGCGTCGGATCCGCGCCACCTGACGCCGAAGACGAAAATTCCGTTGAACGGATCGGCTGAAGGTTACGCTGTCGATAATCAGCGTGGATTTGCCGCCACTTGGAATGCCGGCAGCACTGAGTTGCAAGGATTGGCGCTCGACAGCGCGCGAGGGTTTCTCTTTGTTGCCTGTGGAGATCATGTCGTGAATGTTGATGTCGCGCGCCACGGAAAAATTATCGACTCGCTCCAAACCGGACCCGGCCTAGACAACATCGATTACTCGACCGACCAAAAAACTCTTTACGCCGCCGCTTCTCTCGCCGCCACCTTGAGCATCGCCGAAGTCGGCGACGACGGAAAATTTCATCTCAAAGCGACAGTGCCAACGGTGAAAGGCGCACGCGGCGTTGTCGCCGGCAAAGGCGAAACAGCCTACCTGATCGATCCGGCGGAAGGCCGAATCCTGAAACTAACACGTAAATAACACTGCGGCCCTCTTTTTCAGACCGGTCATTGCGTCGTAACTTTCGGTTCAAAAATGACCAGCAATGCGGGCAGGATGATCAGGACAAGCGGCAGTGAAAAGATTAGTCCCGAAATGATCGCGATCGCCAGTGGTTGCTGCATGGCGGCGCCGCGACCGATCGCGAGCGCGAGCGGCATAAGCGCCAGGATGGCGGCGAACGCGGTCATCGAAATCGCGCGCATCCGATTAATCCCGGCGAGGATCAAGCGATCTTCGCTGGCGGGCAATGAGCGAAATTCTGAGTAATAAAAAATTGCGATCTCGGTGACGATGCCGACGACCATGGTCATGCCCATTCGCGAGGTGATGTTGAACTCGGTGCCGGTGGCCCAGAGGCCGATGAAAACTCCGGCGACGGCGAATACCGGAACGAGCAACATCGCAAATGCAACGCGAAAACTTTCGTAAAGAAAAAGTAGAAGCAGAAAAACGAGAACGATTGCCGCAATCAAAATGATGGTGAGGCCGCGGAAGGCGATCTGTTGTTGTTCATACAATCCACCGAAAGTGTAGAGCACATTATTCGGAATCACTCGCGAGCTCGCGAGTTTGCGTTTCACCTCGCGTACAGTCGAGCCGAGGTCGCGGCCGCTGATGCGCGCGGTCACCGCGACCATGCGTTTGAGATCGTCGCGCATGATCTCGGGCTGGCCGCTCAGCGGTATGAGAATGGCCACTCGTTTGAGTGGAAAGAGGTGGCCGTCCGGAGCGCGCAAAAGCAGATTGTCGATGTTACGCATGGTATCGCGGGCGTCGCGCGGAATCCAAACACGGACGCCGATCAGTTTCGGCCCTAGTTGAACATGCGTGGTCACGTTGCCTGTTAAAAAATCATTGAGCGCTTTAGTGACCGCCTCCGGATCCATGCCTTCTAGCGCGACCTTGACCCGGTCTACCTGAATGTTGAGAGCGTCCCCCGCCGCGACGATGCCGTTTTTTACTTCAACCACGCCGCGAACTTTCGAGATCGTATCGGCCACGCGCGATGGCAACGTCCGCAGCACTTGTTCATCGTCGGAATAAAGTTTTATCTCGATCGGTTGCGGCACGCTGGTGAGATCGCCGATCAAATCTTCCATTAGCTGTAAAAGTTCGACTTGAAGACCGGGAATATGTTTCTCGATCTCGTCACGGACATCGTTCATGACTTCTTCGATCCCGCGTCGCGGAAATGATTTTAAACGAACGAAAAAGTCGCCGATGTTCGCTTCCGTAACACCCCCACCCAGCTGCAAGCCGGTGCGGCGTGAATAAGTCCGCACTTCGGGAGTTTCCTGCAGAACGGATTCCACCTGGCGCAACAGACGATCGGTCTCCGCCAGGGAGGTGCCGGGCGGCGAAATGTAATCAAGGACGAAACCGCCCTCGTCCACGGCCGGCATAAATCCTGAGCCGACGCTTTTGAATGCGATGAAGCCAAGCAACAAAAGTGGCACCAAAAAAACAATTACGAAGCGCGGCTGGCGGAGAAGCCACTGCATCTTCTCGCGATAAACTTCATGCATGCGCCGCGCGAAACGTCCATGTTCCTCGATCTCGGCGTCTCTTCTTTTTAAGAAAGTCGCGCACAAGATCGGCACAGCCAGCCAGGCGACAACAAATGAAATGATGAGACTGGCGGCCATCGTTAGGGAAAGCGCCTTGAAAAATGCCCCCGTAACTCCCGACAGAAAGGCCAGCGGCGTGAAAATGATGATCGTAGCCGCGGAGGAACCGGCCAGCGGGTTGGTGAATTCGCGCGCCGCTTCGAGTACTCGCGAACGCGGATCGCCCTCGCGTACGCCGCGCACGCGACGGACGATGTGTTCCACCATCACAATTGCATCGTCGATAATGAGACCAACGGCCGCGGCCATGCCGCCAAGCGTCATGATGTTGAAACTCATTTTCAGGACATAGAGAAGAACGATCGTGGCAGCGATCACAGCCGGAACAGTCAAGATTGCAATCAACGTGACTTTCCAGTCGCGAAGAAAGATGAGCAGAATGAAAGCGGCCAAGACCATGCCGATCAGGATTGCGTCGCGCGTGCTGTGTTCAGACGCGAGGATGAGATCGCTTTGGTCGTACCAATCTGCGATCTTCACTCCTTCGGGGATTTGTTTTTGTATTTCACGCAGCTTCGCCTTGATGCTGCGCGCGATCTCCACCGTGTTTCCCGACGGCTGTTGATAAACCTGGAAAAGAACGGCGTCGTGGCCGTCAGCGGTCACCCGGACCCATTGCGGTTCGGCCGAGTGTTCAACCGTGGCAACGTCGTCGAGCAGGACCACGCCATCTGCATTCGAGCGCAATACGGTGTGCTCGATTTGCTCGAACTTTTTGAAACGCGTGTCGGAAACGACGAGATAAAGTTTGTCGTACTGCTCGAGGCGGCCGACCGCGACTAATACATTCGAAGCGGACAACGCGCTCGCGACTTCGGCCAGCGTCATCTTGAACGATTGCAGTTTGTCTGGATCGACGGTGACCCGATACTCCTCGACGCGACCGCCTTGAACGCCGACACGCGCGACTCCGGAAACCGTGGAAAGCGCCGGACGCAAGGTATAGAGGGCGAGATCGCGCAGCTCGATGAGCGAATGCGAATCGGATGTCAGACTGTAAGCAATTACCGGAAACACTGTTGGATCCATGCGCTCGACTTCGAACGAAGTGCCGGACGGCAGACTCGAAAGGATTTTGCTTACCTGTGACTGGCATTGAAGCATGGCCGAAACCATGTCCTCGCCCCAATTGAAATTGACCGAAATCTCCGAGGTGCCGCGACTGGTTGTCGATCTTAAGTTGCGCACACCGGGAATGGCGCGCACCGCTTCCTCGACCGGCGTCGTAACCTCCACAGTCATCTGCTCGGCTGGTCGATCGCCCGCTTCAAGCGTGATGCGGACGCGTGGGAAAGTGACTTGCGGAAAGAGGGCGACCGGCAGTGAAACGCTGGCGACGGCGCCCGCCACCGCGAGCGCGCCAAGCAAAAACAAAATAGAACGCGCATGGCTGTGCGCCCACGCGGAGAAGCTCATTTTTTTATCTCAACGGCCATGCCATCTTCCAACTCGTAGTTTCCTACGGTCACAACCGGTTCGCCGTCATGCAGATCGTCCGCAATCACTTGGATTTCATTTGGATTTTCCGCGCCGATTTTTACGGTGTGCTTCGTGGCCCGATTATTTGCTACCGTGAAAACCACAAACTCACGCGATTCGTTAGCCAAAACGGCCGATCGTGGCACAACCAGCGCGTTTTTCTCGGTGCGCTCAATCTCGCCGCGGACATAGCCATCCAACAAGAGCTTTGTTCCTTCAGGCAGCGCGACGTAAACATCGACAAGTCGCGTCGTCGGATCGATTCGCCGCGTAACCAGGCGGACGGTCCCTTGTACTTTTCCAGCGGTCGGATCGTTCAACGCCACGATCGTGATCGAAGCGCCTTCTTGTGCCGCCGAAAGATCCTCCGCTTCCACGCCGACTTTCACTTCGATTTCGTTTTCGGCAACGATTTCAACGAGCGGACCGCCGGGCGGAACAATCTGTCCGTCTTGCGCGTCTACTTTTGCGATGACGCCCGAGATGTCCGAATGAATGCGATTGTCACCTCCGGCGCCGGCGCGTTGAAGAGCGGTGAGTTGCGCCTCCGCGTCGCGCGCAGTCTTTTCTGCGGCGCTCAAGTCTTGATTTGTGGCCAGCTTCAAATTGAAACGCGCCTGCGTCTGTTTCAGCTCCTTGCGCGCAGCTTCCGCTGCATTCCTGGCTTGCTGAAACTGCACTTGCGCCCCCGGGCTAAGCTCAATCTCAATCAATGGGTCGTTTTCCGTCACGAACTGACCCGGAGCGACGAGAATGTGGCGCACTCGCGTTTCGAAGGCGATTGAAACCGAATGCGTTTTGCCGGGCTGCGCCACTACGCTTCCATAAACGATCACTTTTTCGGTGATGGTTTTTCGTTCCAGTTTCGCGACTTCCACCTGTGGAACCGGGCCAGTCTTCTTCTCTTCTTTTCCAAGCTCGAATTGCTGCGCGATCCAGGCAAGCCCGCCGATGATCAACACAACCACGATAGCGCCGATGATGATTCGCTTCTTTTTCATCTGGGCTGCAATACTTTGTTCGTCGGCAGATAACGTCCTGAAGCGATTTCCAGCGCCGTGTGCGCTTCGAGCAATTGTTCCTGGAGTTTGATCAATTGAATTCGCTTTTGCAGCAAGTTGCTGCGCGCTGTGTAATAACTAAGCACGTCAGCGTTCCGCTGCTCGACCGCTGTTTGCGCGGAGCTCACGAGCTTTTCGAGGAGCGGCAGCGCTTCTTCCGCGGCGGCGATTTGTCGATTCAACGAACGAATGTCGGCAATCGCCACAGCAATATCGGAACGCGCCTCAAATACGCGCTGATTGTATTCATCGCGCAATCTTTGGCGCGTAGCGCGCTCGGTCGCAATGACGCCCTGGTTGCGATCGAAAATCGGCACATCCACTGCGATGTTGAAGCCGGTCGTTTTAACGTTCGTGGTATCGGTAGCTTTGGTAAACGCGACCGACATTTTAGGAAATTGTGCGAGAATCGCGGCGCGCACGGTCGCGTCCTGACTCTCGTAACCGCGCTGCAACCCAAGCAGATCGAGCCGGCGCGATTCAAGATCATCAAATAGTTCCTGCTCTGCAGGCGCAGCCAAGCGGCTCGGCAAAACCAGGCCGCTGCGCAAGGCGACTTTTCTGTCCGGTCCCGCTCCCAAAATCTTGTTTAAGCCGAGACGCTGTTTCTCAAATTCCTGCTCCACCGCGAGCATGGTTGCGCGCGAATCCTGACTGGCTGATTCAGCCGCCGCCAGATCCAGCACGGTTTTTTCATGTGCATCGACCGCTTTTCGCATCGCGTCCGTGCTCTGTTGTAAACCTTCATTTGCTTCCCGCGCCTGCGCCGCCTGCGCATCCAAACCAACCACCCGATAAACCGCCATGCGCGCGCTCACCGCGATCTGCCATTCCTGCCACGCAACATCTAAGTCTACCGCCTGGAAATTTTTCCGCGCCGCAGTTTGCTTCGGCAAAAATGGAATCAGTGCGCTGAATTCCCAGCCGGCGCTAAAGGTGTAGCCGTCTCTCGTTCCAGCAGTGCTGCCGCCAGTGACGTAATCACGCGCATAGGAAACGACCGGGTTAGGCAAAATTCCCGCCTGGATCAATTGCGCGGCCGCCAGTCCACGGCGATCGCGAATGGCCCGTAACGCCGGATTCGAGTAAAGCGCGATTGTTGCCGCATCATCCGGCCCAATCCCGCGGCGAAGATCAACCGATAATTCTTCGGGCGACCGGTTTTGAAAATGCGAGGCTGGAATCCTGAGCGTCATCTCGATCGGGGCCGCCTGGACCGAAGACTCCGCGCCAGGACCGGCGATGAATATCGCAATACTGAACAAACTGAGTAGGCAGCTGCGGAAGTAAATGTTCGAAAGTCGCATGATGTGGGTCTTGCGCCCGGAGAGCAGTCTTATTTGCGCAGTAGAAACAATCCGGCGATTGCAAACGCAACTCCGGCAAGCCGCTGCCAGGACGGTGCTTCGTTGAAAAACAGAATTCCCGCAATCGCCATGATCGCTCCGCCACCAGCTAGAATCGCCGGCACGGCCGAAAGCGGACCGCCGCGTTGAAACAGAAGGAAAAACGCAATGGTACCGGCCCCGACGCAAATTCCCGTAAGCACTGAATAATTAAATCCACTGGCGCTGAATTTCTGGTTCCAGCGTCCGCCGAACCAAAGAACTGCGAGATAAATCAAGATCGACAACGCTGCGCTGGCTTCCACAATGAAACCGCCGAGACCCTCACCGATGCGTTCGGCTGCGAGACGTGTAAAGATTTGATGCGCGCCGTAAAGAATAGCGGCGACAACCGCGTACCAGAACCAAGCTGCCACGAAATAAGAATCTAGGTCATGAAATGGATTACCCGCGAGAAAATTAAAGTGGACCGCGTGGCTTGTCCGTGGCTAATCCGAAATTTTGTCGATCCGGAGGCGCAATTTGTTTTTCTTCCGAATGACACTGATTGGGCAAAGATCGATAGCGGAACTGTGTTTGACGTACCGAATTGCGAGCTCGGTCATCACGGCGAAGACGTTTCGTTCAATTCGATCGTGAAAAAATACAAGCTCACTGATCCAGCGCTCGTTTTACTCGGTGAAATTGTACGCGCAGCCGATTCGCATCCGAGAAACCCACATATTGCTGGCGAAGGGTTGCGTTGGATTGCCAGCGGCTTCGGAGCGCTGGGTCTAAGCGATCACGAAATTCTCGAACGCGAATTTATCGTTTACGATGCGCTTTACGCCGAATGCAAACGCCAGATCAAAAAAGCATAGGTCTTGGCCGTCGGCTTACTAATTTTTTCGGGCTAAAGCGCAATCTTGTCGTTCTGCTCGTCGCGATCTTCGTGATCGGCGCGGGCGAAGAACTTTGGATGCGTTTCGTGCCGAAGTATCTGCAAGCAGTCGGCGCGACTGTTTTTGTCATCGGTCTCTACGATGCGCTGCGGACTTTGCTCGGGGCGATTTACGCTTATCCCGGCGGAGTACTTGTCGATGTTTGGGGACATCGGCGCGCATTTCTTGCGTTTAATTTGATATCAATCCTCGGTTACGGACTTGTCCTGATCATTCCCCATTGGGGCGCAGTAATTGCAGGAATGTTTCTATTCCTTTCCTGGACTTGCTTTTCTTTACCCGCGACCTTTTCACTCGTCGGCGCGACGCTCGCGGCCAGCCGCCACTCGATGGGCGTGGGTCTTCAATCGGTAATCAAACGCTTGCCCATAATGATCGCGCCATTTTTCGGCGGAATGTTGATCGATCGCTTCGGAATCATCGCTGGCGTACGCATCGCGCTCATGATTTCGATCCTTCTCTCGACGCTCACCATTCTCGTGCAACG
>QHON01000112.1 GCA_003218815.1 Verrucomicrobiota bacterium | reverse complement strand
GTTTGACTGCATCGCCAGTTTACGACTCGTACAGCGCCCTCTACTGGCCAATATGCGCCCAGTTGACTCCGACGACACGCTTGTCCGCAAATCGTTTCAGGGATTTGGGAAAAACGAGATAGGTCGCGCCTTTTCGCTCGTTGAACCCCACGATTCCGAAGTCTGTCCCACTCTCGCTCTTTTGGACCGTCATCACGCGGTTGTTCTTTATCCGCGATTGGAAGTGACGGTCGGCTCCCGGTTTTTGCCAAAGCGTGTAGACCTCCGGTTTACCACATGTTTCGATCACCTTAGAAAAACGTGCCGTCTTAACTTTGAGGAGCTTCATGGCCGAATGGCACGGCCCGCCCGGCGGTCGCGCCCAACAAAAAAGTCCGCCAGAGAACTACGGCAAAGAGGATCAAACTACCGTTGCTGCATTCCTGCCCTGGCGGGGTTTGTAAGTCCTCAGTCCATAGCCCCTGACGGAGAGCAAATTTTCCTGCAAGATCGATATCGTGCAATCGCGTTTTATAGATCGGAAAAATCGCAAGCATTGACAACCTAGAACGCTTCTGTTTGCATCGACATCATGAAATGGCTGGCATTACTTTTGCTCGTGGTCCTTCAGTTCTCGTGCACGACTCTCGTTAATCGGCGTGATCTCTATAGCCCGGAGCCCGGGCCTGATTCTAGAGAGGTAATGCGGCAAATGGCAACTACCACGTCGGTAACGACCAGGACAATACACACCACCACCGTCGAAGAGCCCGCCCCACCCCCAATTCGTTACTAGAGCCGCAAGAGCGCGCAGATTCGATCGGACATCGCGTGCTTGCATGCGCAGTCCGCCGCAACGCGCCAGCCACTAGCTAGCCGAACGGGAGGTTCGCCTTGATCCGGGCGACGTCGGTATTATCCACGCGCGCCGCTTTGCCAAGCTGGCGTTTGCGTTTCGCATTCTTAGCCGAGAGTAGATGTCGGCGCGAGGATTGCGCTCGCAACACTTTGCCACGCGCCGTGATTTTGAAACGTTTTGCCACTGATTTACGTGTCTTGCTGCGTGCAATTGATTTCGGCATTAGGCGCAGAACATACCGTCAGTTGTCAGCCTGACAAACGCATTTCAGTTCGTCGCTGGACAGAGTATTGCTCCACCAGAAAATTCTCGCATCGGTTTTCTTTCTCGGAACATTCTTCCATATGGAAACTCCCCCGACGGAAATACCACACGTCGTGATAGTCGGAGCGGGCTTTGGCGGGCTCCAGGCGGCGAAAAAACTCGCCTGCAAAAACGTGCGCGTCACCGTGATCGACCGCACCAATTACCATCTTTTTCAGCCGCTTCTCTATCAAGTGGCGACAGCGGCGCTTTCGCCGGCCGACATCGCTGCGCCGGTGCGCGCGGTATTGAGCAAATGCAAGAATACAGAAGTGATGCTCGCGGAAGTGCAATCAGTGGACGTAAATGCAAAAAAAATAAGGACAACGGATACGGAAATCACCTACGACTTCCTGATCCTCGCTACCGGCGCCCGACATTCCTATTTTGGACACAACGAATGGGAAAGATTAGCGCCGGGCCTAAAGAGTCTGGAGGACGCAATCGAATTGCGGCGCCGTTTGCTCATGGCGTTTGAGTATGCGGAAAAAATCACGGATGAAGCCGCTCGCAAGGCAGCGATGACGTTCGTAATCATTGGCGGCGGTCCAACCGGTGTGGAAATGGCCGGGGCGATCGCAGAGATCGCGCGTTATACGCTCGCGAAGGACTTTCGCCACATCGATCCATCGCAGGCGCGCGTGATTCTCATCGAAGGCGAGCCGCGTCTACTGGCTGCTTTCCCAGAGGATTTGTCTGCGAGCGCCATGAAACAGCTTGTCGATCTTGGAGTGGAAGTGCGCACGGGCGCACGCGCCACCAATCTCACTGAGGCCGGACTGCAAGTGGGCGACGAATTTATTCCGTGTCGGGTGAAAATTTGGGCGGCAGGTAACAATGCTTCGTTTGTTGGTAAAACACTCGGCGTGCCGGTCGATCGAGTCGGCCGCGTCATCGTCAATGACGATCTTACGATTCCTGGGCATCCCGAAGTCCAGGTGATTGGTGACCTGGCAAACTATTCGCAGCAAACTGGGGAGCCGTTGCCGGGTGTTTCACCGGTCGCGATGCAGCAAGGTCGTCACGCTGCCCGAAACATTCTCAGGATGATCACCAATCGCAAACCACGAAGATTCCGGTACTGGGACAAGGGGAGCATGGCCACAATCGGACGGAACAAGGCTGTCGCGGATTTGAATTTTGTGCATCTGAGCGGACTTCCAGCGTGGCTTGTCTGGTTATTTGTGCACATCATTTTTCTGGTCGGCTTCCGTAATCGGCTCGCTGTGCTCTTCCAGTGGGCTTGGGCTTATTTCACCTTCAACAAAGGCGCCAGACTGATTACCCGAAACTTTCAGTCAGAGACACGTCCCCCGGCGTGAAACGATGAGTCTTCGTATTGCGGTGGTTGGCTCGGGAGCGATCGGGAGTTATTATGGCGCGAAACTCGCCTACGCCGGTAGCGACGTGCATTTTCTGATGCGCGGCGATTTGAGCGAAGTACATCACGCCGGACTATATGTCCGCGGCAAAGGCGAAAACTTCCGCCTCGCGGAAGTCAATTGTTACAACTCGACGAAAGAAATTGGCCCTTGTGATTTGGTTTTGATTGCGGTGAAGGCAACTTCCAATACGGATCTCGTCGATCTTGTTCCGCCGCTCCTGCATCGACGGACGATGCTGTTGACGTTGCAGAATGGTCTTGGCAATGAAGAATTTCTCGCTGAGCACTTTGGCGCGAAGCGCGTGCTCGGGGCGATTTGCTTCATTTGCCTGAGTCGAACTTCCTCCACTGAAGTCGAGCGCTACGATTATGGCCACATCAAGATTGGCGAACATGGACGCGCGCCGCAATTGCGGACACAAGAGGTGGCCGGGGAATTCACGCGTGGTGGTGTCCAATGCAGCGTGGTTGAAAATCTCGCGTTGGAGCGATGGCGGAAATTAGTTTGGAACATTCCGTTTAATGGCTTGTCGATCCTGGCTGGCGGAATCGACACCGCCGCGATTCTTCGTGATGAAGATCTGAGGCGGACAACACTTGGCCTGATGGAGGAGGTGATCGAGGCCGCGAACAAATGCGGATACCGGTTGGAGCGCTCTGCCGCTTCTCAGCAAATGAAGCGAACAGAAACGATCGGCCCGTACAAACCATCCACGTTACTGGATTGGGAAGCGGGCCGGCCGCTTGAGATCGATCCGATTTGGGGCGAGCCGCTGCGCCGTGCTACCGCAGCGGGCGCGAATCTGCCGCGCTTAGAAATTGTTTACACCCTTCTAAAATCTCGAGGCGAAACAGGACGCGGGAAAGAATCAGCGGCAAAGATGGGCAATCGTTCATCGTGAGACGCGCTCGGATAGGCGCTAGGGTTCCCAAAATCACCGTCCACAACTTGCAACGCGCCGTTCGGATCGATGTTGACGATCTTGAAAATTTCGCCGCGGAAGCACTGCGCCGTTGTCTACAATTGCGAAAAAACAAACGAACCGATCTGACAAAAACGCGTGAGATTTTCATTTTGTTTATTTCCGATCGCCGCATGGCGTCATTGCATCGACGATTTCTCCACCAATCCGGATCAACAGACGTGCTGACGTTTCAACACGGAGAAATCTTTGTCAGCACAGAGACAGCGCGCCGGCAAGCTCGCGTGTTCGGGAATTCGTTGGCGCGTGAGCTGCGACTTTATATTGTGCATGGACTCTTGCATTTGCACGGTCTTGACGATCGCAGCGAAGCCGATGCGCGCAGAATGAAGGCGACGCAGGAAAAAATTCTCGCTGCCGCATCGTAGGGAAAGCTGACTACTACTGGCCGGGAGTTGGCGATGGCGGCTGCGACAGGCTGCAATACGTGGGTCGGGTTTGAACTGACGGTGGCGTATGTTAGCCTTTTGGATATGACCGGAAAGCCACTTTGGAACGAGGTGGCGGCGGAAAAAATCGTGACGGTTATGAGGTTTTTTGTTCCGAGAAATGCGGGGCCGTCGACAGTTGATGAGCCCACGATCGAACAAGAAACGCGTTCGAAAGAAGATGTCGATCTTCCGTGGCAAGTGGTGGTGCACAACGATCCCGTTAATCTGATGACTTACGTGACAATGGTGTTTCAGCGGGTGTTCGGTTACCCGCGCGAGAAAGCCGAACACCATATGCTGGAGGTGCACCAGAAAGGGCGTTCAATTTTGTGGAGCGGGATGCGCGAGCGTGGAGAGCTTTATGTGCAGCAATTGCACGGGTATCTCCTGCTCGCGACCCTCGAGAAAGCGGGTTGATATGGAAATTTGCCGCCGAAATGACGAGATCGAGATATCCGAGCTCGATCCGTTTCTTGCGGAACTTCTTCGACAAATCCCAGCCAGCACTGATCCGGAAGGCGTGTCCGCCGCCGAACAGCGCCTCTTTAGCCCGCCTGCGGATCCGAAGGAAACTGAAATTTGCGCGGAATGGAAACTTTATGTGAACCCTGAGTTACGGCGGCTCTTTCAAACCGCAACGGAAACCGTCGCCGCAGATCTCGAGCAATTGCGCGGAAACGAGAAAACTTTTGCCAACCGCACCCTGCACATTCCGTCAAAACATGCCGAAGCGTGGTTGAGTGCGCTCAACCAGGCGCGGCTGGTCATTGCCGCGAAATATGATTTCACCGATGGCGAGTTGTGCGACCATCATCGCTCACCGATTGGATCGCGGCGGGACTTGAGTTTATTCCAAGTAAACTTCTATGGTTTTCTTCAGGAATTCATCCTGCGCGAACTAAATGGCTGGGACAAGGAACCCGACGGTTAAGCCTGTTTCCGTTCTCGCACCATCGACATGAGCCGTTCCTTGATTGCAGCGGAAGCTTTCGATGGACGCAAACTCAGGGCGAAGGCTTCATGCAATGCGTAACATTTTGCAATGAAATCTTCCGCCTTGGGGCCAAATTTTTTGCGCGCTTTTTCAAATTCCTCCACCTCCTCAGGCTCGAGTGCGCCAATGACATAGAGTCGCGACTGGTTTTGGAATTTCTCAAAGTTCATCTTTCAGTTCCTTGAGTCCGTCATAGATTTTTTTTAGTCCCAATTCAAGCCGCGTCTTCACGGTTCCCAACGGTGTATTCGTTTTTGCGGCGATTTCGCGCTGGCTCATGCCCCGAAAAAATGCAAGATCGATTGCCTGCTGCTGGGCCGGTGGAAGCCCGTTGATCACTTTGCGAATGAGAAAGCGCGTGTCGCTCAGGGCGATTTCTTCTTCGGTGGCGTTATGGACCCAGGCATCGGGTTGCTGTTCGGTTTCGCTTTGGAGACGCTGTTCCGCCCGAGCATAAGCCTGTTTCTTGCGCAGACCGTCAATCGCCCGGCGACGCGCCAGCGTCACCATCCAACCGAGAGGTTTTCCTTTTTGCGCGGAGAAATTTCTCGCCTGGTTCCAGATCTCCATAAAGATTTCTTGCAGAAGGTCATCGGCCTCAGCCTCGTTATGAATCACGCGCAGGATCAGCGCTTTCAAAATCCCATTGTACCGATCGTAAAGCTGGGAAAGTGCATCTGGGTCCTGATCCTGGATCGAGTGCATTAACTCGAGATCACTTGGGGCGCCCGGTTCGAGTTGCGCAGGAGCAGAGAAGTGTCGCGTTTCCCGTTTGGGTTTGCGCCGCGCTTGTTTTTTTGCTTTCCGACGCATGTCAAAATCGAATTCAGCTGCCCGAGACACGTTGGCGAAAGTGGAAGCAGGAATGAATCGGGCGCAGGCCAACCATTTTGGTCTCTTAGTCTGTGCGAACGACCTCGTCCAACGCTTTCGGGGTCCCGATTTAGATGAGGCCTCGCGCTCTGCAAGCCTTGCGGGATGCGAGACTGTGTCGTTTTATCCGCCACATCGACAACTTGCCGTGCGGCGTTTGCACGCCAAGAGTTAGCCTCATGGCGCAATCGGACGGTAAAATTGTCGATCCGCTTTGGTACAAGGACGCGGTCATCTACGAATTGCACGTCAAGACGTTTTGCGACAGTGACGGCGATGGAATGGGCGATTTCCGTGGCCTGATCCAAAAACTGGATTATCTCCAGGAGCTCGGCGTCACGGCCATCTGGCTTCTTCCTTTTTATCCGTCGCCGCTGCGTGATGACGGCTACGACATCGCCGATTATTTCGACGTCAATCCGAACTTCGGCACCCTTGATGATTTTCGCGCCTTTCTTGATGCGGCCCATCAGCGCAATCTGCGCGTCATCACGGAACTGGTGATCAATCACACCTCCGATCAAAATCCGTGGTTCCAAAAATCGCGCCGCGCCGCGCCCGGCTCACCCGAACGCGAGTTCTATGTCTGGAGCGACACGCCGGAGAAATACAAAGATGCGCGGATCATCTTCAAAGATTTCGAAACCTCGAACTGGGCATGGGACCCGGTCGCAAAAGCCTATTACTGGCATCGCTTTTATTCACATCAGCCGGACTTGAATTTCGACAATCCGGCCGTGCTCGAAGCTCTCGAGAAGGTGTGCGATTTTTGGCTGACCCTCGGCGTCGACGGACTCCGTCTCGACGCTGTCCCGTACCTTTACGAACGGGAGGACACGAGCTGCGAGAATCTGCCGGAGACGCATGACTACCTCCGCAAGCTGCGCGCTCATGTCGATGTAAAATTTTCAAATCGCATGCTGCTCGCGGAGGCTAATCAATGGCCGGAGGACGCGGCGGCTTACTTTGGCAAAGGCGACGAATCGCACATGAACTTTCACTTTCCACTCATGCCCCGCATGTTCATGGCGCTGCAAATGGAGGACCGGTTTCCGATCATCGACATCCTCGAGCAGACTCCGCCAATTCCCGATAATTGTCAGTGGGCAATGTTTCTTCGCAATCACGACGAGCTCACACTGGAAATGGTGACTGACGAAGAGCGCGATTACATGTATCGAGTTTAGTCTCGCCCCGCTACTCGCAAATAGCCGCCGCAAAATCGAGCTGCTTAACACGCTGCTTTTTTCCATGCCCGGTACCCCGATTATTTATTACGGAGATGAGATCGGCATGGGAGACAATTTTTATCTTGGCGATCGCAACGGCTGCCGCACGCCGATGCAGTGGAGTCCGGATCGCAATGCCGGTTTTTCAAGAGCAAATCCACAGCAGCTTTATCTGCCGATTACGATCGACCCGGAATACCACTACGAAGCGGTCAATGTTGAGAATCAGCAGAAAAATCTCTCCTCGCTGCTCTGGTGGATGCGCCGTGTCATTGCCATGCGGAAGAATTTTAAGGCGTTTTCGCGTGGCTCTCTTGAATTTCTCCATCCCGATAACGCGAAGGTTCTGGCATTTCTTCGCCGGTACGAGAAGGAGACCATCGTTGTGGTGGTAAATCTCTCGCGTTTCGCGCAATCGGCGGAGTTGGATCTGGCACGCTTCGCCGGCTGTGTGCCGATGGAAGTCTTTAGCCGCAATCTGTTTCGCCCAATCAAAAAATCACCTTACGTTATTACGCTTGGCCCTCATGCGTATTACTGGTTCGCGTTGCAACCGCAGACCAATGGCCGGCGCGTCTCGAAGAGGCGGGTTGTGCCAACGATCAATGCGCCGGCCGACCTACATACCTTGCTCAACGATGGTCAGCGCGCGCTGCTCGAACGCGAAATTCTGCCCAATTACATCCAGACCTGTCGCTGGTTTGGATCGAAGGCGCGGACTCTCCGAGAACTTAAAGTGGTGGAGCAGCCGGGTGTCTCGTCAGATGCAGACGCGGCGCGCTTTTGGTTCGTGGTGGTAAGCTATGTCGATGGTCCCACGGAAACTTATGCCCTCCCGGTAAAGATTGCGTCGGGTAATGCTGCGCGTGCTGTTTCTCGGAGCGCGCCGCACGCGATCATCGCCCGCCTCGCCGGTACCGAAGAAACCATTCTGTATGATGCAGTGTGGGATGCGAAGTTTCGCTCTCAATTATTTGAGGCGATCGTCCAACGGCAGATTATGAAGGGGCATGCCGGCGATCTCGTCGGCATCGCGGGTAAGGCAATGGCGGATTCTTCGGTCGCCGTGGACAAATCGCAAGTTTTAGGTGGGGAGCAGAGCAACTCCTCAATGCTTTTCGACAATAAATTCTTCCTCAAAATCTACCGCAAGCTCGAGAACGGCGTTAATCCTGATGTCGAAATTACCCGGTTCCTGACTGAGCGCGCCAATTTTTCTAATGTGCCAGCTTTCGTCGGCGCGCTCGAATATCGTCACGAAAAATCCGAGCCGACCGTTGTCTGTCTGTTGCAGAGCGCGGCCATGAGCGAAAGTGACGGCTGGGCGCTAACACTGGACGCGGTTGGCCGCTATTACGAACGTGTGCTTGGCCGCAAAGCCGATCTCCAGAATCAAACCACCCCGACTGGCTCACTTCTCGATGAATTGATTGGTGGCGTTTATCCTGAAAAAGCAAAGCTGCTCGGACAACGCACGGGTGAATTACATCTTGCGCTCGCCTCGCGCGTGGATGATCGCGCCTTTGCGCCCGAGCCGTTCAATGCCATGGCGCAGCGCTCTGTTTACCAAACAATGCGCGCATCAGTGCGGCGCGCGTTTACTCTTCTGGAAAAGAAATTGCCAGACCTCTCCGCAGCATTTCGAGACGAAGCGAAAGAAGTGCTCGCTACGGGGCAAGAAATACTCGCGCGCGAAAAACGGCTTCTCGACCGTCGCACCAATGCTTCGAAAATCCGGATTCACGGCGATTATCATCTCGGCCAGGTGCTTTATACTGGAAAAGATTTCATCATTCTCGATTTCGAAGGCGAACCGGCGCGAGCGCTTGGCGAGCGGAAACTGAAGCGCTCGACCCTGCGCGATGTCTCCGGCATGATGCGATCGTTTCAATACGCCGCTTACAGTGCGCTCTGGTTTGCAAAGCTATTTAAAGACAACGTCCGGCGCGATCTTTGTCCCGCAAAATCCCGACGATCAGCAAATCATGCTTGAAGCATATTTGCTCGACAAAGCCGTTTACGAAATCGGCTACGAACTAAACCATCGCCCTGACTGGGTCGTCATCCCGATCCGCGGCATTAAACACATTTTGCGTTCAGCTTGAATTCTGCCACAGGTAAATACGGATTAAACACAGAGAAACGAAAATTCTATTCCCTTATCTGTGAAAATCCGTGTCAATCTGTGGCTAGCGAAAAAATGTTACCGGAGAAACTAAATGAACACACATCTGGACGAGATCGACAATGACATCGCAGAAAAGCATCTCTTGAAACATCCGTTTTATCTCGCGTGGACACGCGGGGAACTGAGCAGAGAGGCGCTCGCTGACTATGCGCGGCAGTACTATCATCATGTCACGGCGTTTCCGACGTATCT
>QHON01000111.1 GCA_003218815.1 Verrucomicrobiota bacterium | reverse complement strand
GCCGACCGCGACGCGACCGCTGACGATACGCCCGAGCGCAATTCTTCCAAGATAATCGCTATAATCCAGGTTCGACACCAGCATTTGAAAAAATGGCTCCGTGGAAACCTTCGGCGGCGGGACGTGGCGCACGATTGCTTCAAAAAGCGGTTTCATGTCGTCGCCGTTGTCGTGTAGCTCGCGCATGGCGTAACCGTTTTTGGCGCTCGCATAAACAATCGGGAAATCGAGCTGGTCATCGGTTGCCTTCAATTCAACGAAGAGATCGAAAACCATGTCAACGACTCGATGCGGTCGTGCGTTTTCTCGGTCGATCTTGTTAATGACAACAACCGGCTTGAGTTTGTTCTCCAGCGCCTTGCGCAAAACAAAGCGCGTCTGCGCCTGCGGCCCATCGTGCGCATCGACCACGAGCAGCACGCCGTCCACCATCTTCATGATCCGCTCGACTTCGCCTCCAAAATCTGCGTGACCGGGCGTATCGACGATGTTGATTCGATAGCCGTTCCACTGAAAGGCCGCGTTCTTCGCGCGAATCGTAATTCCTTTCTCACGCTCGAGATCCATCGAATCCATTACCCGTTCCTCGATCTTTTGATTGGAGCGAAACGTGCCCGATTGCCGCAGCAATTGATCGACCAGCGTCGTCTTGCCGTGATCGACGTGCGCAATGATGGCGATGTTGCGGATTTTATCCATCTGAGAGGCGCTCTCTCGAAGGGGAGAAGCGCGCCGAATATGGTGGCACGGCTCTCGTGCGTCAAATGCGCACGAGAGTTGTCCACAACAATGGAACAGATAACGCCGTCAAAGTAGACCGAACCTTAACGCACGTTTAGCTGATAGATTCTCCAGGCGGCTTTAACGGCGACTTCGGTAGAAGCCGTGATGTGAATGTTTGTGATGACGGTGCCAAACCCATGAGCCCTGGGCGGCGGGCCCGAGTATTGGAATTGAAGAGCTCATTACGTATGGCCATTTAAATTTGAGTTCCGGATCGGCTTTATCACGGCGTCCGCGATTGGCGCCGATATTGCGCGCAAACAGAACAAAGCGGCGGATGAGAACTTGTAATTTCGTCTTTACGTATGGCCATTTAAATTGGGGTTGAGAATCGCGCTTATTATCGCGTTCGCGATTGGCGCCGATATTGCGCGCAAACAGAACAAAGCGGCGGGTGAGAATTTGTAATTTCGTCTTTACGTATGCCCATTTAAATTTGAGTTGAGAATCGCGTTTATTATCGCGTTCGCGATTGGCGCCGACATTCCGCTCAGACGGAACAAAACGGCGAAGGAGCATCAGTAATCTCTCTTTCATAACCTCTCTACTTATTTCGACGCGCCGCCGTAGATCGGCTGTGTCAGAAAATCGCTCTTTCAGACTAGAACGGTGTCTGCTGGCGCGGGCTCAACCCATTTGCCGTGCTCGCGAATCAAATCTTGCAATCGATCCACCGCTTCCGCTTCTGGAATATTGAACTTAACCGCAGTTTTCCCGACGTAGAGATTCACTTTGCCCGGCGCCCCGCTTTTAAATGCGACGTCGCCGCTTTGATCTTCGCCGTAGTGGTCTGCAAATTGAACAATGTCCGCCCGCACGAAGGACACGCGACATAATCCGTCTTGAAAATCCGCGAACCGGCCGCTTGCAGAATATTGTAACTCAACCGCAATGCTTGCCCCGGCGCTTCCTCTCCCTGCACGAGGATTGCATCACCGATCCCATCGCAAAGCAGCGAACCGATATTAGTCGATGCAGAAAGAAGTGTTTCGAGAAAATCTCTGGTAGGGGTGATTGACCCCAATCGCCCAGGGCCGTTGCGGTCAACGGCCTCTACCAAAACATCTTTTAGCAGAATCGGATGCCGCGGATGCAACCGCGCAGCCAGGAGTCGAAACGCGGCGATCATCGGAAGATCGACATCATCTTTCACCGTCACGAGTCGCGCTTCCCCGCTTTCGTCTAGCTGCGCAATTGACTTCTCATCGCGCGGATCGACTTCGACAACGTTTGCGTTCTCGTAGACGATCTCCGGCCTGTAATCACCCATCTTGTCGATCTTGTGCGCGATCTTTCCGAAGTTCGCTTGCCTAACGACTACACGAATCAGTTCCTCTCCTCCCAGCTTGATTCTTTCGCCGGAATCACCGATCCCGGCTACAGCGATCGTCTCTGTCCGACCAGCGCCTTCGCCACCGGAATCTCCTGAATGCTGTCTTCCGTCAGCGAAACACGAATCGTATCGCCGATACCGTCCGCGAGCAACGAACCAATCCCAATCGCGCTTTTGATGCGCGCGTCCTCGCCTTCTCCCGCTTCCGTCACGCCGAGATGAATCGGATAATTCCAATCCGGACCTTCTTCGTCTAACCGCGCAACGAGTAATCGATACGCCGCGATCATCACTTTCGGATTGCTCGATTTCATCGAAAAGACGAACGCGTGATAGTCGAGGTCACGCGCGATCCGTGCGAACTCGAGCGCGCTCTCTACCATTCCCAGCGGTGTGTCGCCGTATCGGTTCAGGATCCGATCGCTGAGCGAGCCGTGATTCGTCCCGATGCGCATCGCGATTCCACGCTTCTTGCAAAGATCGACCAGCGGCGCGAAACGCTCGCGAATTCGGCCCAGCTCCGCGGCGTATTGCTCGTCGGTGTATTCACGGATAACAAATTTCTTTGAGTCCGCGTAGTTGCCGGGATTGATGCGCACCTTATCGACCCATTTCGCCGCTTCCATGGCGGCTTCCGGCTTGAAATGAATATCGGCCACGACGGGCGCATCACAGCCACGCTCGCGCAAGCCTTTTACGATGTGCTCGAGGTTGCGCGCGTCTTTCACCGTCGGCGCGGTGATCCGCACAATTTCGCAACCGACCGCCGCCAACTCGATCGTTTGCTGGATGGACATCTCCGTGTCCATCGTGTCGCACGTGATCATCGACTGGACCCGGATCGGATTCGCCCCGCCCACCCCGACGCTGCCGACCATCACTTCGCGGGTAACGCGGCGGTGATAATGAAAAGGATCAGCGCAGTAATTCACAAGACGCCTAATCTACGGAACCGCGGCCAAGCGCGCAACGCGCCCCCTCTCGCTACGGCTGCTGCACAGCTTTCGGAGTTGGCTGCACTTCCAGCTTGTCGAGCGTGTTTTTTATGAACGGCAAATCCTGGACATCGAAGAACGTGATATAAAGCATGTAGCCGATGATCAACATCGCACAGCCCGTGTTAATAATTTCGAGCAACCGAATATTCAGCGGTTTACGCCGAACTCCTTCTATCATTGCCAGCATGACGTGCCCGCCATCGAGGACCGGAAGGGGCACCATATTTATGATCGCGAGGTTCACGTTCAGAATCACGCTAAACCAGAGCGCGAGCCGCCAACCGTACTCACTTCCGAAAAGCCGATAAAGCAGATTGCCGATGCCTATTGGCCCGCTCAGGTGCTGCAGCTTTACGTCCGACTTCGGCGAGGCAACCGCGCCAATCGTCTTCAGTGTACTGGTCACGCTATTGTAGATCTGTTCGATCGGATTGGGATGACCAATCGATATTTTCCCGGTGGTATCCCATTGAATTCCAATACGCGGCTTCATTTCACCGTCAGTCGGCAGAAGCGTCGGTCTTACCGGAACGTCAAAGCTCGCCCCACCTCGCTCCACGTGAAGAACAAGCTGGTCCTTGGGATGTTTGCTGATGTATTCGAGTAAGGCGACCGGATTGTAGATCGGCGTCTGATCGAAGCCGAGAATGATGTCGCGCGGGCGCAACCCGGCAGCCGCGGCGGGCGTTTTTGGCTCCACTTTGTCGATGATTGGTGTCTCCGCCGGATAGATTAGAAGTTGACGCACACTTTTTCGGCGCCACCCCCGTGTCTCGGCCTTGTATGGTTCCACCCAAACTGTCTGCACGTTGCCATTGCGCTGGAATTTCACGGCAACCTTGTCGCCTTCACTTCGTACCACATCCCAGCTCACACTGTCATTCATTCCGAGAAAACGCCTGACAGGTTTCCCGTCCACTTCGAGAATTTTGTCGCCGGGTTGGAGTCCAGCCTTCTCCGCTGGCGAGTCCGGCAAGACGTACCCGATAACCGTGGTGGAATCAGATTCGCCCACTGGATGGCCGACCACCCACACAACGCCGGCAAAAGAAAGCGCGAGAAGCAGGCTAAAGAGGGGGCCGGCCACGGCCACGATAATTTTATCGAGAGCGGAGATAGGCGCCAGCTTTGCGCGGTCCACATCCGCCTTACCCTCGATAATGTCCATCGGCGCGAGTTGGGGCAGCGCAACAAATCCGCCAAAAGGGAGCGAGCCCAGAGAGTATTGCACGCCGTTGATCGTCTTTTTCCAGAGCGGTTTGCCGAACCAGACACCGAATTTCTCGATATACAGTCCGCGCCACCGCGCTGCCAGAAAATGGCCGAGCTCATGGACAACGATGAGCAGATTAAACAGGACGAGGACTTCGAGGAGAATGAGAATGACGCGCGCGATGTCGATGAACATTACAAATTGTGATTGGTGTAGTGAGTGGTTCCACGCGCGATTCGTTCAAACGTTTTAACGATTCGACGCTTTTTCTTTTGTAACGCTTTTAGCCCTCTAACGTCTTCGCTGCTTCCGCGCGCGCCCACTGGTCGGCCCGCAATATCTCATCGAGATCGGGGTGCGCAACGCTCGTGTGCTGGTCCATCACTTCTTGAACGGTCTGCCAGATGCGGGTGAAAGGCACTTGTCGATCCAAGAATGCCGCAACCGCGATTTCATTCGCCGCGTTCATCACTGCAGGCAAAGTGCCGCCGGTTTCACCCGCACAGCGCGCCAGATTGAGTGCGGGAAAATCATCATAGCGCGGCGTGAAGAATTCTAGTTTCGATAATTTTCCGAAGTCGAGCGGCGGCAATGTATTTGGGACTCGGTCGGGCCACGTCACTGCATATTGAATCGGGAAGCACATGTCCGAATAACTCAGTTGCGCCAGGGTCGAGCCGTCCGCGAACTCGACCATTGAATGTACGATGCTCTGTGGATGTATCACGACTTCGACGTGCGTCATCTCGACTCCGAACAGCCAGTGCGCCTCGATCATCTCCAGCCCTTTGTTAAACAGCGTCGCCGAATCGATAGTGATTTTTGGACCCATATTCCAAGTCGGGTGTTTCAGCGCCTGCTCTGCCGTAAGATTGATAAATTCGTTCGCGGGCGTTTCGCGAAACGGTCCGCCGGACGCCGTCAAAATGATTCGGCGAACTTCCGATGAACGACCATCGAGACACTGAAAAATCGCGTTGTGTTCGCTGTCCACCGGCAAAACATGAACGCTGTTTTCACGGGCTTCGCGCATCACAATCTCGCCCGCCATCACGAGAATTTCCTTGCTCGCCACGGCGAGATCTTTGCCCGCTTCAATCGCGGCGAGCGCTGGTCGCAATCCGCCAGTGCCGACAATTGCAACCAGCACCATCTCTGCATTTGTTAGGCAAGCGATCTCGCGCAGTCCTTCTTCGCCTATAAAAATCCTCGGCTCGTAATTGAGCGCTTTGCCCAAGATGTCGATCTTTGTTTCATCCACCAGACAAACTGACTCCGGCCGAATCTCATTCGCGGCTTCGGCTAGCTTCTGCGCGTTGCTGTTCGCCGCGAGTCCCACGATCTCCATCCGCTCCGGAATGTCGCGCGCGACCTTCAGCGCGCTTTCGCCGATCGACCCAGTGGCGCCCAGAACAACGACACGCTTACGTTTCATTTTTCGACTGAATGAACAAAATTAACAAAATGACTCGAGCAAATCAGAAAGAGACCTGCTCTTTCTTCGGGAGTCGAAACTTTTTCTTGTACTCTAAACGCTCTGCCCCAAAGTTCACGAGTAACCCCTCGTCGATTCCGGTTGCGACAAGATAGTTTACAAGTTGAACTTCGTGCGCTTTCGCGAGCGATTGGCTCGCTTTCAGCTCAACGATTAGCGAGTCGTTTACCAACAAATCTGCCGTAAATGCACCAACGATTTGTCCGTCGTACTGGACGGTGATTGGCCTTTCTGCCTCAGCCTTGAATCCGCTTTTTCGTAGTTCCAAAATCAATGCATTTTGATAAACCGACTCGAGGAACCCCGGCCCGAGGGTTGAATGCACGTTCATGGCGGCACCGATTACTTGACCGCATAGATCGTACGGTTTCGTCGCCTCTTCCATTCTGATCATTCTGTTAATTCTGTCAGAAGCTCTTTACGGAACATGAATGACCAGCCGGAGATAGAAAAACAAAAGCGGCGCGGTGAAAAGAAGACTGTCCACCAGATCGAGCGCACCGCCGATCCCCGGCAGGAGATTCCCCGAGTCCTTCACGTCCGTGCTGCGTTTGATAATCGATTCGGCCAAATCACCCACAACCGCTGCGAACCCAAGGAGCAAGCCAAGTATCGTCGCATGTGTCCAGGTGAGCCCCGGTAAATGGCCAGGCATTAATTTGAACAGCATCAAACTGGAAAACAGGGCAAGACCGAGCGCGCCGAAAAACCCTTCCCACGTTTTCTTCGCGCTGATCTGCGGAACCATGAGGTGCCGGCCAACCGCGCTGCCGGTCAGGTATGCACCCATGTCGCTGAATTTTGTGACTGCGATCAGATACAAGACGTAGAACTGCCCCGTCAGCAGCCCGTTGCTCGAGCGCGGCGTCAGATAGACGATCTTCGTGATGAAATTAAAAAGCCAAAGCACGTAGAGCAGACCGAACAAGGTGTAAGCCATCGTTTGCAACGGTTCGTCATGGCGTAGGCGCGCGAACATTTGCCGCGCGAAAACCGTCAGCAAGAAAAAAAGCAACACCGCAACTTCGAAGTCGTAGGAACCCGCCGGCCCAATCTTGGAAAAGTAATAAAAACTGCCGCCGAGCATGACGGCGCCACAGATCATTCCTGTGATCTTGAAATTCGGGAGACCTTTGTGATCGAGCATCCGGTAAAATTCCAGGAGCGCAATCAGCCCGAACGCGCTGATCAAGAGCCAAAATAAGACTTCGAATCCAGAGAACGCGATGAGGAGCGCGATGGACCAAAGGACGATCGTCGTGACGAAGCGTAAAATGAAAACCGAGCGTGGCGTAACGGTGTTCGGCTCAGCTTGCTCAAGCGTTGCGGGCATACATTCGCATCATCTCGACAGACAAGAACTTTGTCCACAGATTACGCACGCGAACGCAGACGAATTTGCTGCAGAACGCAGATGCCATCGCGTGCCGTACAGTCGCCCCGGCCGAAGAGGCTCGAATCAAGCTTTTCCCTCTTTCCTGCTTTCATGATTCGCCTAATTTCTTTCTCGTGCAGAAAACAATGCAGGCGGTCGTGAAAAGCCGGGCCGAGCCGGGGTTATGGCTCGAGGAGGTTCCGGTTCCCAATGTCGGCACAGACAATGTGCTCATCCGCGTGACGAAGACGTCTATCTGCGGGACCGACGTCCACATATATAATTGGGACGCCTGGGCGCAAAAAACGATCCCCGTGCCGATGACCATCGGCCACGAATTTGTCGGCGTTGTCGATCTTGTCGGTGAGCACGTGAAAGGTTTCGCGCGCGGCGATCTTGTCGTAGGCGAAGGTCACATCACGTGCGGGCATTGCCGCAATTGTCTGGCTGGGCGGCGTCATCTTTGCCCGAATACGCAAGGTGTCGGCGTAAATCGCCCGGGTGCATGGGCGGAGTTTGTCGCGATGCCGCAATCAAATTGCTGGCACGCTGATTCGTCGATCTCGCTCGATGTCCTTTCCTGTTTCGATCCCCTAGGCAACGCGGTCCACACCGCCCTCTCGTTCGATCTCGTCGGCGAAGACGTGCTCATCACCGGCGCCGGCCCGATTGGTTGCATGGCCGTGCCGATCTGCAAACACGCTGGAGCGCGCTACGTCGTCATCACCGACATCAATCCGTATCGTCTCGAGCTGGCGCGCAAGATGGGAGTAAATCTCGCGCTCGACGTCCGCACCGAAAAACTTGCCGATGCGATGCAGACGCTCGGCATGAAAGAAGGGTTCGATGTTGCGCTCGAAATGTCAGGGAGCCCGAAAGCTTTCGCCGACATCTTGCCGAACATGTTTCACGGCGGCAAAATCGCGTTGCTTGGGATCATGCCCGGCAGCGCCGCGATCGATTGGAACCTCGTGGTCTTCAATCAACTCACCATCAAAGGAATCTACGGCCGGGAGATGTACGAAACCTGGTACAAAATGACCGCGCTCATCCAGTCCGGGCTCGACATCTCGCCGGTCATCACGCACCGATTTCCCTACAAAGAATTCCGTGAAGCCATCGAGCTCATGAAATCCGGCAACTCCGGCAAAATCGTGCTCGATTGGGCAAGCGTTTAGAAATAATAATCTCGCATCGATTATATTGTCGGAGGGTTTGTCGCACCTCGCCGATGGCGAAGGCCATACCGCATCATGTTCAACTAGCACGAACTGCATCCTCTCCGCTGCAAGACGGCGTGATTAGCGCAAGTCCGCTGCTTGTTCTTCGTGGCCTTCGAGCTCAAGCACCATCCGTTTGATGTGCTTGTAGTCCTGGTGCGATTGCAGAAACTGTAAACTTTGTTGCGCATCGCCCCATTGTAGGACCTGGATAGTCTCCTGACGGGCGCCCCACGTGTTCATGTCGCGCGAATTCGACATATAAAGATCGATCGTGTTACGG
>QHON01000110.1 GCA_003218815.1 Verrucomicrobiota bacterium | reverse complement strand
CGGAGAGTCACCAGCCCTGAAGTATTAAAAACCTCCGACGGGATAGGCCTCTCCTCCGGGCGATAGCGGCCCAGATCGAACCGTTTCGCTGGTGAGTACGAAAAAATACTGTGATAGGTATCATCGAGGTTGGGGAATTCCACTCTTGTGCCGACTTGCACTGGCAGAAGCGGCGGAACGAAAGCCAAGTCTTTTTGTGCGATCTGTTTCGTCGAAGATGATTTTATTTTTGGGAAAGCGCCAGCGAGATAAACCACAGCCAGCGGCGGTTGGGTTGAGAGAGCGCCGCCGCGCGTAACGATCTCGTAACGCTTGGCGACGACCGGCGCTGAGTGCGATTTCGGCAGTCCTACGCGTCCCTCGACGGTGGCTTGCGCCAAAGCTGAAATCGGAAGAAGCGCGACGGCTATATTAAACCCTGCAAGTCTGCGCATCGTGATGATGGGGATAACATGGTAACCCACGCCGTCCAGCGATGTTGCGCGTGCTCTTCTCGAGATGCGATAGTTTCGAGAAATTCTTCAAAATAGAAAGGGGAAAGAAATGGCGTTAGTAATGAAAGGATCGTGCGAAAAATGCGGGGTCCCGCTCACGTCAGGCGGAGTAGCATACATTTGCAGTTTCGAATGCACATATTGCGCGAATTGCGCGGAGCAGCTGAACGCTATTTGCCCAAACTGCGGCGGTGAACTCGTGCCCCGGCCGCGCCGTCAAGACGGCTCTACTTCGAGCGCCGCCGCGCATGCTTGATTCGATAGGTCAGGAAACACTCCTCGCCGACAACTCGCATATCGATTAAAGCGCAATGCACGCTCGCGGGTAAAAATTCTTTGCTCAGGCCGGTCAAAGTCGGTGCGTTAGCTCCGCCGAACATATAAGGTGCAATGGTAAGATTAAGTTGATCGATCAAGCCGCGTTCCAACAAGCCTCGAAACAGCAGTGGTCCACCTTCGCATGCGACCGTGCGAACTTTGTATTTATCACGCAACGTTCTCAGCATGGCGGCAAGATCGACATCTTGTGCATCGCTTAGATGAAGTGCGGCCACTTTTTGTAACGCTTGCTGATATTTCCGCGGCATTCGCTTGGTCGAAAAAATTACGATTGGAGAAAAGTCCGACTGAAAAATCTTTAAGCGATTGTCGATCTTTCCTTTATTGGAAACAATTACACGAATCGGATAGGCCGTTTGCCTGCGTTTAGTTCTCCGCTCGCGCAATTCTCCTTGGGGCAACCCAAGCCGGACATTGTCGCGCTTGAGCGTGCTGTGGCCGATCAGGACAGCGTCGGCCAGCGCACGCTGACCAAACAAGTGCAGCTTGTCTTCACGCGATGTGAAATCAACCGGCGAGAAATTTCGTGTCGTGACTTTTCCATCGACCGTCATCGCGAAAGTGGCCGCGACAAACGGGCGACGCGAAATATGGGAGCGGTCCGGGCGACGCTGGGCGCCGCGGCTCAATTTAGATCGGGAAACTGGGCTTCCTCCCGCATTATTCCGTTTCGCTGATCTCATGCCCCAGGACTGCAAGCTCTTCCCGCATCTCGCGCAACTTCACGTGTTTGATTACGCCGCTGGGTTTATAAAAGAAATAAACAATGGCGCCGGGAACTGAGCAAAACAGAATCACGAGAAAGCTCATCGTGCCAATGAGCGCAGCAACGCCGGACGCGACGCCGCAGAGACCGTTGAGCATGATCTGAAGAACATGCTCGCGCGGCCCTTCGCCGGCGAAACTGATAGGGATGGCCGAGATCGTGCGTTCGATCGGCATCACGGCGAAAAAATCAATGAGCCGAACGTTGGCGCGCAGGGTGTAAGCGACGAAAAGAAATGTGGCGAAGGTGGCGAGGTGCGCGACGAGAGACATTGCGAAGGCGAGCAAGGTGCCGGTCCAATGGCGTGCGTAAAGATGATAAGCCGCCGAGATGTCGATGAGCTTCTCGCGCCCAGGAAATTCCTTTGGCAGTCGACTGGCAAGATTGAACCCGCTGATGAGGAATGTGGTGAGCAGAGCCAGAATGGAAACGCCGAGGGCGGCGAGCACGAACCATAAGTAACGGCGGGTTTCAGTCGTTTGGGCTAGCCATTCGTAGCGCAAGCAAATCAGCGCTGCTGTGATTGTGACGAGCGCCACTAGGCCGATGAGCCGATCGAAGAGCACAGCAAGCAACGCACCGGCTTTCCTAGTCGGCGTTTCCTTGAGCAGATAATACGATTTGATAATGTCGCCGCCGGTTCCGCCGGGGAGGAATTGGTTGAAAAACATGCCGATAAAGAAAAGGCCAGTCATACGCGGAATGCTCAAATTGATGCCCTGGACTTTCAGGAGAATCTGCCATCGCGCGGCCGCGGCAAGTTCGACGAGGACGTAAAAAGAAATCGCTGCGGCGATCCAGCGATAGTCTGCCAGGCGCAACGCCAGCGCCATCTGCGCCCGCTTGTTCGGATCGTGGAAGACCAGGTAAAGAACAGCGGCTGTGACCGCGAGCTGCAGGAGCGCGATAAGAATCTTTTTCATTCGCCGAAACGTTCTTTCCAAAGTTGTATTGATCGCCGAATTTCATCGATCGTCTTGCGCGGGCTCATCTCCCAGACAAATAAGCAGTTTGAGGGAAGAAGCGGAACAAGTTTCTCAAGATCCACACCTCCGGCAAACGGCGGTTGATGATCCTGGGCCGGCCAAATGCAATCTTGGACGTGACAACCGACCGTGCGCGGAGCAATTGCGCGCAACCACTCGGCATGATCGAGAAATGCCAGGTTTTCCTTGATTTGAGCGTGACCGAAGTCATGCCAGTAACCAATTTGCGGCGAGTTCATTTCGTCGAGTAGGGACGGCAGTTCGCGTTCGGTCGGGATTTCTTCATAACCGCGTCGGTTTTCAAGCCCCAGTTTTACATTTTTGGAAGCGGCGTAATCGATCACGCGACGTAGACAATCCTTCACGCGTTGGACGTAGATAGCTCCATTTTTCTCACGTTTTTGTACGGCGCTTAACTTCAGGCGGACATATTTGCGTGACAGGTATTTTCCGGCCTTCGCTAGTTCGATCAGTGGATCGGTGATGGGTTTCATGTTCACTGCACCCAAATGCAACACAACAAAGGGCGCGCTTAATCGCGCAGCAAAATCGATTGTTTGGAATGTTTGTTTAATCGCGCGCTCACGTTCTTGCGGATAAACAGCCGAAAATTGATAGCAGTCGGGCGAAGCGGCCATGACTTCGACAGGCAACGGACAAAAGTTATGCAGACTGCTGAAGCGAACTTCGCCCGCATCGAACATTTTTTGGATCCCCGGTATGAGTGAGATGCGGATACCGTGGCCCAGCTCGATCAACTCGAACCCGAGCTTGCCCTTGATCTCGCACAGCATTTTGTCGCCAGCATTGTGGCGTCCGGAGTTCCAACAAGTGGAAAAGGCAATCATTAGCCTAAACAGCGGTCACGCCACTGACGTGAGTTCCGGCTCAGGCACAGGCGAAACTGGGCGGTCGCAAACGTGGCGACCAGCAAGGCTTAAGACGGAAAACGCGGCAACGCCGTAAACGATGGACGCAACCGCGAGCGCGGTGCGCATGCCGACCAAATCGGAAAAACCTGGGACAACGAGCCCAGCTATTGGCATTAAGCCAAAGAAACTCATTCCGAAAACAGCCGAAACGCGGCCGCGGAGCGCTGGGGGCGCATGCTCCTGGACGATCGTATTCGCCAAGCCAAAATTCATGGAAAGTGCAATCGCCAATACGCCCATGGCACATGCGGTCAGCCAAAAGCTGTGCGAACGCGACATGAAAAATACGCCGGCTGCGACCGCGAGAACATTGCCGCTCATGAATTTCAAACGGCGATCGCGGGCCACCGTGAGCAACCCGACCGCGCCGAGAAATGCGCCCGTGCCGCTTACGGCCATCAACCATCCCAGACTCTGAGGCCCAAGCTTGAGCACGTTTCGCACATACAGAGGCAGCATGGCCGGAGAGATAGCGGGAAAAATAAAAATCGTATTGAGTGCGATGAGCATGATCATGGACATGATTATGCGATTCGAACGAACGTAACGAAAACCTTCCGCGAAACCGCTGCGCCGTTGCGCCTCCTCCTCAGCCGTGCCAACAGGTCGCTTCGGCAGCGAAATGAGCGCGGCGATCAACGCGAAAAATGAGACCGCGTTGGTAAAAAACGCCGAGGCTGCGCCCCACCAACCGACAAAAAGCCCAGCCAATGATGGACCGATGAGGCGCGATCCATGAAAAACGGATCGATCCAAGGCGACCGCGGCTGCGATTTCATCGCGTTTCACCAGCTCGGGCACGAGCGCAGAAATCGCGGGCATCTCGAACGCAATCGAAATCCCGAGTAAGCCCGCAAAGATTATGACGTGCCAAATCTGGATGCGATTGGTTAGAACGAGCCAGCCCAACCCGAGCGCAAACGCGATCTGCGCGATTTGTGTTGCGATGAGAATTTTGCGCTTGTCCAAACGGTCGGCGGCGGAGCCACCGAAAGGCGTTAACAAGATCGTTGGAAGACCGGCGGCGAAACTTATAAGTCCGAGGAGAATCGCCCTGTTAGTCAATGTGCTCATGACCCAACCCTGCGCCATCATCTGCATCCATGTCCCGCTGTCGGAAATAAGCGAACCGATGATGTAGCGGCGAAACGGCCCTGCCCGCAGTAAACCGAGTGTTTTGCTTCCAAACAGTTTGGAACTCATCGCTCAGACTCATACGCGGGGAAAAGCGCACCTGCAATCAGGAGGCAACTTTGTTCGGGCGAAGCTGTTTTCAAAACCGCGTTTGCTGCTCGCCAAGCGATAGTTAATGGTGATTCATGCGCATCGATAAGTTCACGCAAAAGATGCAGGAAGCGCTGCCGGCGGCGCAAGACCTCGCTGCGCAATCCAATCACCAGGAAATTACCAATGAGCATTTTCTTTCGGCGTTGCTCGATCAAATGGATGGAATTGCGCGACCGCTGCTTGAGAAGGTTGGCGTCAATTCGAATCAGTTGCGGGACGGCCTGCGTGTTGAGTTAGATCGCCGCCCGAAAGTCCACGGCGCCTCGGTCGATCTGCGACTTGCAAATGAACTCCGCAGCGTTCTAGACGGCGCAGAGAAAGAAATGTCCAAGTTGAAGGATGAGTTCACAAGCGCCGAGCATTATCTGCTCGCGTTAACCGGCGCGAATGTGCCGGCGGCGAAATTACTGAAAGACCTCGGCGTGACGCGGGACAAGCTTATGCAGGCTCTTCAGCAGGTGCGCGGTTCGCAACGCGTAACGGATCAGAATCCCGAAGGCAAATATCAGACGCTCGAAAAATATGGCCGGGATCTGACCGAGCTGGCGCGGCGCGGGAAGATTGATCCGGTTATCGGACGCGACAGCGAAATTCGTCGGATTATGCAAGTGCTTTCGCGGCGCACGAAAAATAATCCGGTACTGATCGGTGATCCCGGCGTCGGTAAGACGGCGATCGTGGAAGGCCTCGCACGGCGGATCATCAGCGGCGATGTGCCGGACTCGTTGAAACAGAAACGGATCATCGCCATGGACATTGGCGCGATGGTGGCCGGGGCAAAGTTCCGCGGTGAATTCGAAGATCGACTAAAAGCGTTCTTAAAAGAAGTAACCGATTCGCAAGGCCAGGTCATTTTGTTCATCGACGAATTGCACACTATTGTCGGCGCTGGCGCAGCGGAAGGATCGGTCGATGCATCAAACTTATTAAAACCGCAGTTAGCGCGCGGCGAGCTGCGCACGATCGGCGCAACCACTCTCGATGAATATCGCAAGTATATCGAGAAAGACGCGGCGCTCGAACGCCGGTTTCAACCGGTAATGGTGGATGAACCAAGCGTCGAAGACACGATCGCGATTTTGCGGGGCTTGAAGGAGCGCTACGAAGTGCATCACGGCGTCCGCATTACCGATGCGGCGCTGGTCGCGGCGGCGGTGCTCTCGGATCGTTACATCAGCGACCGCTTCCTTCCGGATAAAGCTGTCGATCTTGTCGATGAAGCGGCCTCACGTTTGAAGATCGAGCTCGATTCAATGCCAACAGAGATCGACGTGATCGAACGCGAAATCATGCAGCATGAAATGGAGCGGCAAGCGCTCAAGAAAGAAAAAGATCCGGCGAGCAAGGAACGTTTGAAGAAACTCGAGAAAGAGCTAGCTGGACTGAGAGAGAAATCCTCTGCGCTCAAAGCAGAATGGCAAAAGGAGAAGGCCGTTCTCGAAGAGCAACGCAAATGGAAGGAACAACTCGATCAATTGCGGACCGAATTGGAGCGCGCGCAGCGCCGAGGAGAGCTTGCCAAGGCGAGCGAGATTCAATACGGACGGATTCCAGAACTGGAAAAGAGACTCGCCGACCAAACCGCGAAGGCGTCGAAAGATCGACGGCCAAGTTTGCTGCGCGAGGAGGTCACGGAAGACGATATCGCAGAAGTTGTCTCGAGCTGGACCCACATCCCGGTCTCCCGTTTGCAGGAAGGCGAGCGCCAAAAGTTGCTGAAAATGGAAGAACGGTTAATGCGTCGTGTCGTCGGTCAACGCGCCGCCATCGTGGCCGTTTCCAATGCTGTGCGTCGCGCCCGCGCCGGTTTGCAGGATGAAAACCGGCCAATCGGTTCGTTCATTTTTCTCGGGCCGACTGGGGTGGGCAAAACGGAATTATCGCGGGCGCTTGCGGAGTTCTTATTCGATGACGAGAACGCCATGATCAGGATCGACATGAGCGAATACATGGAGAAACACACCGTCGCACGCTTGATCGGCGCTCCCCCCGGTTATGTCGGCTACGAAGAAGGCGGACAACTGTCTGAAGCGGTCCGGCGCAAACCGTACTCAGTCGTCCTCTTCGACGAGATCGAGAAAGCGCATCACGATGTTTTCAATGTGCTGCTTTCATCACCGAGGAAGAATCACGCGAAGCGCGCTCACGGCTCGTGATGGATGCGTTGCGTCAGCATTTTCGTCCCGAATTTCTCAATCGCGTCGATGACATTATCATTTTCGATCGCTTGAGCGAAGATGACTTAAAGAAGATCGTCGAAATTCAGCTTGGCCGCCTAACGAAACGACTCGAACAACAGAAAATCACACTCGACCTCTCCGATTCGGCCAAGGAACTGCTCGCGCGCGAAGGCTACGATCCGGTTTATGGCGCGCGACCGCTCAAGCGCACAATTCAGAAAGAAATTCTGGACCCGCTCAGTCTCGATATCCTTGAAGGCAGGTTTCACGAAGGCCAGCGCATTCGTGTCGATGCAAAGGATGGCGCCATCGAGTTTCGCGAAAAGTGAACTCGGATATCTGGCGATTCCGTGACACATAGCGAACTGTATTCTTGGCAGTACCTTGCGGTGGAGGAGTTCGAATGATTACGGATGGCCAACGTAACACGGCGCAGCGATTTATTGCTCTCTTGAGCGAAAAAGAGGGCAGCAGTTATTCGGTGCGGGACGGTCCAGATCCGCCGGATTTTCTGTTGAACTCTATAAGCCGAACCTCGTGGCTGGAGGTAACCGACATTTACATGAGCGAAGCTCAAGCAAAATTCGTGAATTGTCGTGAAGAAAAGACCTTTGAGTTTTCGGGTACCGGCGATGAGACGGCGGTTCGCCTTATCAATCAGCTAAATAGGAAACTGGCTAATTCGAACTATGCCCAAATATTTCGGCAGCGAGGGCAGGGAATATTACTACTTACCTGCTGCGATTTTGTTTTCGATGAAGTGAATTTGGCTCGAGTCGAGCAATGTCTGGCGGGTTTCACGCCGATAGACAATCTCGGCTATTTTAGCATCGCGTACTTCGAATATCGGTTACCAAGTGGCTATCGTTTCTATGGTGAAGTTTATCCCGGTCGGGAGTTGCCTACGTCGCCGCTTATTCGTCATGGCTGACATTGACGTTAATGTCACCAGGGGCTCTGTGAATATGTCTTTGTTTGGCGACACCGAACGAAACGACGTGTCTGTTTCGAAACACAACTTCTGAATCGCTTATTGTCCGATTCCAACTCCAGCCGCCCTGGTCCCAAGTCGTTTCTTTATAAATCCATGTTTCGGTTGGCACGCCGTCGATAATTGCTGCGCTTTTACTAAATGGCTTTCCCACAGCGCCGATGACTTGAGCCTGAGTCATTCCGATTGAAATACGATTCGTCGTTTGCGTTGTGGTTTGGCAGCCGCCGGCGCTGACGATTATAAGACAGAGTAAAACGATTTGTCTTAAACGTTGCACGTTGGCTTGAGTTGTTAGGCCATCACTTGCTTGAACGCTGATAGAAACACGTCCATCTCGGATTTCTTGCCGATGGTGACGCGCATGTAGTTTGGCAGTGCCGGGAACAATCG
>QHON01000109.1 GCA_003218815.1 Verrucomicrobiota bacterium | reverse complement strand
TTATGCCACGAGGAGAGACGAATCGGTCGCTGCAGTTGAGAAGCGGCTTGCGCCGAATCTCGGGTACGAAATTTAAGCTAGTGTCTCAGCTTGTGAGCTAATTACTATCGTCGGGTCAGGCGCAGGATCCGTCGACTTTTTGGTTTCCTTCGCAGGCCAGACCACTTTCCAGGCAAGGCCACACTTCTCGAGCGTCCAGATGACATAGCGGGTGAGATCAAATTCCCACCAGCGGAGTCCATGTGCCGCGCAACGCGGCTGGGCATGATGATTGTTATGATAACCCTCCCCGAATCCAAAAACGCCGATCCACAAATTGTTTCGGCTATGATCGGACGTATCAAAGCTGCGATATCCAAGTCTGGGCATATGGCAGATCGAATTGACCGACCAAGTCACGTTGTAGATCACCAGCATCGGCACGTAGAGGCACCACAGCATTCCAGCAAATCCAAGTGTGAAATAGAGAGTCGTGGCGACAGCGACGTGGGGCAGGAGGTAGACCCCTGTACATTCAAACAGCCGACAATACCAAATTTTGCTTACATCAGCCGCGTACCGTTTTGAGCGCTCACGAAATTCGGCCGGCTTCCGGATCAGCCACATCATGTGGGCGTATGGAAAGCCGTGCACTGGGCTGTGAATGTCTTCGTCCGTATCGGATTTCAGGTGATGATATCGGTGATCCCCCACCCAGGTGACGGGATCACCCGCAAGCACCACGGCGGAGCCGGTTGCCAATATAAACTTGAGCCATTCCGGCATTTCAAAGCCGCGATGGGTCAGGTAACGATGCAGATAAAGTGTTGTACTGAGTCCGCCCCAGAAAAAGAGCCCAAGCATAATCGGTAAATAAGAGACGCGGAAGCGAGTCAGAAGTCCGATCACTCCGAACAATTGCAGGGCGACTAAGACGATAAAAATGAAAAGATTTAGTTTTTCGTTCTTAAACATACGGCGCGGGGCAGAAGCAGCCAACCGGGCCACTCAAATCCAGAAGGGCAACATTCCGCCGAAAAGGAAATCTTGGCAAGAGGTGAATTATGAGACGCCCGGCTTAGCGCCCATTGCACACATCAAGTGAACCCGCTAAGAAATTTCTGGATGCGAAGAGCAACTGCTCATGATAAGCATCACCCGACGCGGGGTGTAGCTTAGCTTGGTAGAGCGCGTGGTTTGGGACCACGAGGTCGCAGGTTCAAATCCTGTCACCCCGATTTGAACATCGAGGACGGTCGAGCGGTCGCCGCAGCGACTCACTGCGACCAGTCTCCGGCCTATGTTTTACTGTTATGCTTTGCGAAGCCTCAGGACTGGACGACGCTACGTAGGATCGCGCCGCTCGGTCTAGACCAATCGCTGCGGCGACTCATTCTGACTGCACAAAAAAATGAAATCAATAGAGCTGATTCTACTGGCAATACTGGCCGGGCCGATACCAATATTGGACGGGCAAGATGCGGCACCGCCGGCTGTAGACCTTTACTCGGGACAAAAAGAACCAGAGGTCACGGCGACAATATCTCCGGAGCCGCTCGTCCCGAACGTGCCGGAGCTCTCCCAGCTTGACGAAGCTTTTAAACAGAAATCGTTGGGAAAAGAGGCAGATCAACGCCGGCTACATATCGAGTGGCGAGAGCTGAAAAACCGAGTGGTGAATGATCCGTCGGTTCGCGCAGCGAAGGCAGCGGCCCTGGCTGCGCGCACTGATCTAGAAAAGCGGGACCGCCTTCGCAACTATTACAACGTCTATTACGACAGAATGTCGGCTTTGGCTTCCAGCGCGGAGATGAAACTAGCATTGAACGCGTGGAAGACTCTATATTTTAAGGCGATTGATCAACCGCGTGTGCGACCCTCGCCGACTCCTTCCTCACAGACGCTGGCCGCCTCTTTAAAATTGCCGGCGGCTTCCACACAGCCAGAGGCGAATGCTGATATTATCGTCGCTGCGAAAAGTACCGGCCTCAACATGTTTGTCCTGGCGATGAATTTCACCGGCAAGGCGGCCACACTGAAAGAGAATGGCCCAGTTACTGTGTTCGCGCCGACCGATGCCGCATTCAAGGGCGCACCTCCTGGAACGATCGATTCCCCCCCCGACGCCGAGAAGCTTGGCAAACTGCTCGCCTACCATATCGTGCAGGGTGCGGTCACTTCTAAAGAACTGACGACAAGGAAAGCACAAAACCTTGGTGGCGCTAATCTCGACATAAAGGTTACGAACGGACAAATAACAGTCAACGATGCCCATGTGATCAAAGCCGACGTGAAAGCATCCAACGGTGTGATCTACGTGATTGACAAGGTTTTGATCCCACCCACGCCAGGCGCTCCCCCTCCGCCAGCTGGTTCTTCACCGACGCCAACGCCAACACCCGAGCCGAAGCATCACAAGAAACATGGAAAGTAGTGGTCGCGCAGCCCACTTGCCGGTTCATATCGTGCGGTTATTCTAAACGCGATTTGCGGCGCGTTCGTCTAGTGGTTAGGACACAGCCCTCTCAAGGCTGGTGCACGGGTTCGACTCCCGTACGCGCTGTAACTGCTCTCCATAGGTAGATTGCACTCGACTAAAAGGGGAGAGCAAAAGAGGAATAATCCCGCCGCGCGTGAAGTATTGGGAAAGATGGTTATCGCCTGATCTTCTCGCAAGAAGATACAAACATTGTCTTTTTTCAATTGTTGCTAAACGTTGGGTTTGCGGCACTGTTGGGCGCAATCTGGCGACAGTTATACCGAAATTGCCTTGGTGGGCTCGCTGGGGGATCGCAGCAGTCAACCTAGGATTTTGCCTCTTTATCAAGGTAATTTAGCACTTGCAAGAGCCTATTGTATTGGTCTTGTCTCATCCACTGGTCGGCTGTCAGCGCTATCATGCGCAGGTCGCGCTTGGTTTGGCTCCAGCTATCCCACTTAACGTGTTTACAATCCTTCCAGTTACCAGCTATATAGTAAATGGCGATTGCTAAGTAAACATCAATACGCGGTATCCTGTTTTGAGCCTCATCTAGTAATTCCTGGTCACAGCTGTTGTATGTTTGTGGGCAATTACGATGAAGTACCTCCGGTCCCACAAGATGGACTGCCTTTTCGCTCTCGTTCCAGCCGAGGCGTTCCTCTAGTGCACAGTACAATGAGAACTCGCCCATTGTCTCTGGTCGTGTCCACATGGAAATGCTGATTTTGCCGCCAAACAGCATCTCGTACCGTTCACGGTCGCGATCGAGAAACGATTCCGCGTAGTAAGCAAATTTGATGTTGAAGTCAATGGCTCGGTTGACGACTTCGGCACTGATGAGATGCGCCCCTTCCCAAATGCGCGGCTGCAAAACCCGGTCGTTTAGCATGATATTATGGTAATCGCTTTTGTGCGGATAGAATGTCTTAACGGTCCTCGGTTCAGGAGCGCAGTCGAACTTCTCAAAGAACCAAAGGTCTTGTTCCATGAACAAGAACCACTCTGGACTAATCTTATAATGTTTCACAATTGCTGGAAACCAACTCCAGAAGTCTACCCAACCTGTCTGTGGATTCATGGTGAACTCGTCTTGCGGTGTTGGTTTAGTTATGAAGGTCACTTTATCATCCTTGATATTTATTTTCTCCAGCCTTTCCGGCAAGGTGATGATGTAAATGTGGTAATCTGTAGCGTCGAGAAACCATTTGAGGTTTCTCACATGCAAATCAATCCCATCCGGGAACTGATGGGTCATGGTAATTGAAGCAATGTGCATAACATGTCTATCTGCCATACGATTTACTAACCAATCTCTTTCACGCAATTGTGGCATCGTCGTCGAACCCGGCAACTGAACTTCCACGTGACACGTCATTCGTTTCGCCACATGCCCACGCGTACGCGCGAGAGCCAAGCGGACTTCGGACAAATTCGGACACTCGAACTGCGGAATTCTGCGCGATTCTTGCAAAGTGGCCAATTTGCGAGTCTGCCGTTAACGCGCTGATTGCCGCAAATTTCCGTCGAAATCACGCGGAGTTGCGAAATGTTGAAATCGGCTTCCACTCCCGTACGCGCTGCCCATAGCAAATTGAGCTTTGAGCCGATTTCGCAACAGATTCGCAACAAAATCGGGAATGCACACCTGCGAAGCCCGACCACGCAAGAACCGGCGCGGCTTTGGTACTTGAACAAATGCGACTCCTAGATACACACTTGCTGAACAAAAAATCGCGGAGGCTCATATGGCAGTCAAAATTCTACCCAACCAAATTGAAAATATTCAACAGCTCGAAGCCGTAGTCGCTGGTCCCGATGACGCGGACCGACTGTTCATTATCGATGGACAGTTTCTTTACAACGTAAACGCGTATTCTTCAGGACAAGCTTTTGTATCAAAAGAAACTTTTACTGTCCTGGTCGGCCCAGTCTTCACTAGGAGACAGTTCGTTCGGGCAAATGCCACAGCATCATTCACGCAGACTGTTCTCAACATAAATACGTTGCCGCAGAGTACGGCCTGGCAGATGTTAGGTGTGGATGCGGATTGGGACGATGAATCGGGGCAGGTTGAATTAAGAATCGAGGCTCAGGTGAACGTTTTCGGCAGTCAGAACCAGGCTTCGATCTTGGGCTTTGGATTTCATGTAACTATTCTTGCAGCGGTTGCTGCTGCTTGAATTGCAACCGACGCATGTTTACGAAGTGCGCCTGCCCAGAGATAAGCGCGGCGTCGATCTAATTTCCGATGTAATAACGTGAACTATAACGTCAACGTGATCTTATCGTCATGGCGCCAGAGACAAAAAAAGAAAAACATCAAAGTTCGTGACCTGACGCCAGTAAAAGAGGCCAAAGGTGGTGGTAGCCCCGGGCCAGGTGATATCCCCACTGGATCAGGTCAAAGGCCAACGCAAAAGCGTAGTGATCAATAGAAACCGGGGGTGACGATTCGGACTTTAACGTTCCAAATGCTTTGGACAAAGTCCAAGAATTCAGCGGGCAACGTGATCGACACGCACGAGCACGCGGGCGATTTTCGCGAGCCCTGACCCAAATGCTCCTAAAAAGCTTGGCGAGTGGATGAATATTACTTGACAAAACGGAAGTTCTTCCCTAACCCGTAAGGGTTGGTCGTAACAAACAGGAGTAACACCATGAAAACTAGAAGCATCGGGTTTTGGGCAATAGCGACACTGGCCGCGAGTCTCTTCGGTGCACCAGTAGCTCACTCGGCTACGGAGCTTTTTTCCGCCAACCTCAGCGGGGAGCACGAGGTACCGCCGATCAATACCGCCGGCGCGGCGACGTTCGAAATGGACGTCGGGAGCACCATCACTTTTTCGTTAACCTTCTCCGGGCTGTCAGCGGCCCCTGCCGTGGCCCACCTGCACTTTGCACCTACCAAGGTGAATGGTGGCGTCACGATATTCCTGTGCGGCGGCGGGGGCCAGCCGGCGTGTCCAGCAGCTACGTCGGGAACCATCACCGGGACGATCACGGCCGCAAATGTTGTGGGACCTACGACCCAAGGTATTGCCCCGGGCGATCTCGATTCGGCCTTGGAGGCGGTGCGCGCCGGTCTAGCCTATGCCAATATGCACACGGTGAACTTCCCCGGGGGCGAGATTCGGGGGCAGGTCCGCCGGGGAGATAGCAAAGACGTTGATCTCCCATGACCCACTTCCGCTAGATCGACGCTGCGGCGGAATAATCGGGCAGGCTCAATTTTCTTCTCGCGTCCTTAAGCGCTGCCACTCGGGCGGTTAGCTCAATGGTAATTCCGTTATTACCGTTGCCTCTAACTAGGCGCGAAAGTCGTTGACGGTATGCGCTTCGTCCGGCCTGGAGAAGGCGGTATTTCAAATTGCGAAACTTTATCCTGATAATCCGAGCACGCCTTGCCCGCCTCGCGGAGAAGCTTGACGACGGCGTTAATCGCAACATCTGTGAGACGTGCGGTCGCTCGGATTGAATTTTCCTCGCAAAGACGATGGAGGATTCTCGACAGCAGATTGATTGGTCAGGCAATGAGATGCTTTAACGTTCCCTTCATTTCATCTGCTGCGGTGGTGGTGGCCGTAAAGTGTGCGACCGCGCAAACTGCCGTCCCGCTCGTCGATATTAAATCGGTTGATCCGACTATGGTCATCGAATTGCGTTACGCTGGTGCAAATAATCTCGCGGGGCGGGCATTATATCCGCCCGGGACTCCGGCCTTGGTGCGTCCCGAAGTGGCGTCGCGCTTAGTCACAGCGCAGGCAATTCTGCGGCGTTACCAGTACCAACTAAAAATCTGGGATGCGTATCGCCCTAAATCGGTGCAAATGCAGCTCTGGCAGGCCGCGCATAATAATGATTATGTCGCCGATCCTCAAGCTGGCGCCGGCTCCCTCCACAGCTGGGGGGTCGCTGTCGATGCCACGCTGATCGATACGTGGAACCGTCCCGTCCTGATGCCCACCGACTTTGATGATTTCACGCCCGCCGCAATGTGGCATTACCGGGGCGCCGACCCTGCGATTCGCTCGCATCTGCATTTGCTCCAGATCGCAATGCGGGATGCCGGTTTTTACGGGCTGCGCGCTGAGTGGTGGCATTTCGTGATCGTCAATTGGCAAAAATATTTGCCACCTGAGGAGTTGAAGCGTGCCCTGCAAGCGTTCGGAATGCGGTAGCAAGGCAAATTAGGATCGAGACTTTCTTCGAGATTTGCGGCAGCCCGAATACATTCACGTATTGGTCACTAGTTTTCACGATTCCCGCTCACCCGTACGCGCGCGAGAGATTTCCGGCAACTTCGGGCACTGGAACTGCGTAATTCTGTCTTTAGGTGCTGGGAATACAATCTCCCCTGGGTCTGCAGGGAGCTTACCTCGGCGATGGACTGGCACTGGCTGCCGGCGCGGGCGCGTTCTGCGTTGTCGAAGTTTTGTTCCCGGTCTTTTTTGATCGCTTGCGCACTCTTGCGCCTTTTTTGCGCTGGGTGCCTGGCATTACGATCATCCTCTCAGTGATGGTCTGTTCATATGGAGTCGAGATCTTGCTGGGATCCGGACCTGTTCCAGTCATGACGCCGGCGCTCCCTTCGCCTCGGCCACTGCCAGCGGTACTGCCCGTAGTTCCTGTGCCACTGATTTGTCCGTTCGCGTCGGAGCAAATGAAAGATCCGGCACAAACGCCGGGAAGCGAAGAACTATCGGTTTCTCACCTGCTTCAAGACGTCAACTGATGCTGGTTGCGAGCTTCGTGGCACCGCGCATTGGGAGGGCGACACGTTCGCCAACGATTACGAGGAAGTGATCAACGGTAAGCACACGAGGATGCGAGATGTCTGGACCGACATTACGCCCAACTCGCACACACTGACCGCAGAGTACGATACCGGCAACGGCGTTATGAAACCATATGTCGTCTCCCATGATACGCGACAATAGTGGAGCGATGCCTCGTTGGGATTCGCGTTTACGATGAAGCTGGCACGAAAGAATCCCGCCAGCTCGTCAAGCCAATTCGCCGCAACCGCGAATCGCCGATTCGAGTTCGACAAGCGCAGTCAACTTTTCATCCGCAGGGCTCCGGTGATTGCTGCGACTTTGTGCAGGAGGGTTATCCGAGGCATCCGAAGGGAGCGCTCCTCGCGAAGCAACTATGGAATGTCAATTGAACGAAAGGAACTTATGAGACGAATCATTGTTTTCCTTGTTTGTGTGATGATTGCGCCTTTGGCGTTCGCACAACCTGTACCAAACACTTCGGTTGTTAAACACACGGGTCAGACAACGCGAGCGCCGACGCAGATCACCACCGGCGCAGTTAAAGTTGGGACGGTGACCGCGTTCAATCCCGGCCTGAGACCCGTTGACCCTCCCTCGCCGATTGTTGTGCAGTCCTCGCCCGACACCAAGCCGGTATCCTACATCCTTGGCAAGAGGGTCCGCTTTGTTTATAAAGACGGCCGAGCAATCGACCCGCATCTGGTACGGGCAGGCACTCGCGTGGAGCTTGGTTTTGACCGCAGACATAAGGTCAGTCTCGTTGTTGTGGTTGAGAGAGAATAAGCGAGGCTGACCCCGCAAAGGCTTAAGGCCGCGGGCCGGCTGGTTAGAAAAGGAAGCGACGGATTCCCCCCAGCGCGCGCGAGGACTCGCGCTTACAGGCGTTGCCCGTTATTATCTTCATCCTTCGGTTGCGACCACTTCGTGACCATCGCGGCGCACTCGTGACAGAATTGCCACCGCCCGGTTAATCCTGCGAGCGGCAGGTCTGAAAGAGGGGAGGAAGCCGCCGGGAGAAGCGTCCTTCGCCCGATCCAGATCTGTTTGGCGACGCCGAGTTTTGCGAAATGCTCGCCAATTTGTCAACGGCATTTTCTCCCGCTCGCGCGAGCGAAGGCAAGCGGAATTAGAATCAAATTATTGCGCTTTTAAATGCCGAATAATTCGGCACAGTTTCCCGGTTAGACCGTGCAATTTCCGAAGTTCAAACATGCTGTTTTGACCGGCGCCGTTCTTGGGGCTGTTGGGCCGCTGCTTTATTACTGTTCGCGTCCAGTCCGGGACTACATTCTGGGTAACGGTCTTTTCTTATGGCCAACAGGAGTGATCCTCATAGTAACTTATGGTCATGAACACGATTTTTTTGGCTACGCCGTCGCCGCCATAAGCATCGCCCTTAATATCATGTTATATGCCGCAGCCATGGCGCTTCTTTGGTTTGTCGTTTGGATTATCCGGCGCCTGGCAAAGTGAGCACCCTAACCAGGCGATGCAGCCGAGTCCCCATCCGTGAGATCCGCGTAATTCGCGGTTGCGTTGCGTTCCGGATTTTGGGAATGTCATGTTTCCATGCGAACGCTTGCCGAAATATTTGTTGTCGGTGTGCTGATTTATTTCGGTTGGGAAACGCCGTTTAAAGACTGGGCGAGTGACGCCCGCTCTAGACTGACCGGCAAACCAACGACAGTTGTTCCGCAAGAAGTTGTGCCGACACCAGCTCCCCCCACCCCGACGCCACCTCCGCGAATAGTACCGGGTATCCAGGGACTGGGAACGCCAACCCCTCACGGCGCGTGGAGATTGGATCCGAACCATCGCTCGCCGCTGGATCCGCCGCGCAACAGCCCGAGCCCGTACTGAGAAACTCAGTTACTCGGTCACTTAGTCGAGCTGCTGGCCAGAGAACAGAGCAAAAAAGCTGCGTACCGAGCACGTCCACGGTGAGTAGGTTCGTCGCGGTAATAAGATCGGGAGCGAGCGCGATAAAGCCAATAGCGCTTCGCGTTTTCCACCGTCCTTGCACCGGGTTGCTTCGCCGTTATGTTCTTTTATGAGTCTCGCTGAAATCGAGAAGGCTGTGGACGAATTGTCACCAAAGCAGTTGACCAAATTGGCG
>QHON01000053.1 GCA_003218815.1 Verrucomicrobiota bacterium | reverse complement strand
GCTTCACCGAGCTGAAACAAAAACGCATCGCCTCCGGTTACGATTGTCGTTCCATCCTTGTCGCGAACGCTCCCGCGACCGGAGACGACGAGATAAAGCTCCGACTCAGCGGAGTGCGCGTGGTACGGGCAATACGATTTGTCTTTGGGAATTCGGACCAGTGCGAGATCAAACGGATGCCGTTTCGCCAAATCGAGCGACTCCGGTTCGCGACCGAGTGCAACGGACACATTCTTCACGAACTTGTGGAACTTGCCTTCTGGCGATTTTCGTTCCTGTTCCGGAACGTCTTTCAGATTCACTTTGCGCATATGCACAGCCCCAGCTTCTATTTCTCAATCATCCTAAGATATTCTCCGAATAGTCTCTGCGCGCTTGCAGATGAAAAATCACGAAGGGTGTTTACGTCCACAATAGGGTAGCAACCAAACGGGGCCGACATATTCCTCTGAGTCTACAGCTTCCCTTTCGGCAGTTTTTGTTTGAGTTTCTCGACAGCCGCGAAGAGGTCACCCAGTTTTTCGACGCGGGCGAGAGTTTTGTCGGAGGGGAATCTTAAGAGGTCGGCCTTTTCCTTCTTCAAGCAGGTCTCAACTTCGTCCCAAGTGACAGGTGTGGAAACGGTCGGCTCTTCCCTGGCGCGAAGTGAATAAACGCAGATAGTGGTTTTGTGTTCGTCGTTCTGGCTCCAATCGACGAATACTTTTCCTTTGCGGGCGGCTTTCGACATATTCGATGTGACAAGATCGGCATGATCTGTTTCAAGATGCTGAGCCAGAGAGCGCGACAAATCTTTGGTTTGATCGAACGTCACGGCCGTGTTCAGCGGCACATAGACTTGAAGACCCTTTGAGCCGCTCGTTTTAGCGAAGCTTTTCAATTTCATTCTCGTCAGCAGACCGCGTAGCCATAGCCCGACCTGGCAGCATTGGACGATGTCGGCCGGCGCACCGGGATCGAGATCGAACACCATCATGGTCGGGCGCGCGACATCGCGTTTGCGCGCGAGCGAGGTGTGCAATTCGAGATCGGCGAGATTTGCCGCCCAGACCAGTGTTGGCAAATCCTGGGCGAGACAATAATTCATCATCCGGTTGTTGCTTTCGCTCCAGACTTTGGCCGTCTTCACCCATTTCGGTCGATGCGTCGGGCAATTCTTTTCGTAGAAGAATTCGCCCTCCACGCCGTCAGGATATCGTTTCATGGTGAGCGGCCGATCTTTCAGATGCGGCAAAAGCACCGGCGCGATGCGGATATAATAGTCAATCACCTGCCCCTTGGTGAATCCGACTTTCGGGTAAAGCACCTTGCTAAGATTCGAAACCTGAATCTTGCGATCTCCGACGACTAATTCGGCTTTATCGGACATGTACTGAGAGATTCCTCGACTTCGCTCGGAATGACAAATTTACGCAAAGAACCGTTCCGGTGAGAGCATTGGCTGCGGTTTACAAATGCGCCCGACGCAATGTTCCCAGCTTTCGTGGCCGCTCAGAATCTCGATCTCGACGCGCAAGAAATAGATTGGCACTTTCACGTCGGCTTCCGGCAGGCGCGGCATGCGCACCGCGTCCTTCTCCGTCGTCACGATCATGGCTAAATCGCGCCGGATGCAACGTCCGATAAAACTCCGCAACTCCGCTTCAGTATAGTAATGATGGTCGATGTATTGTTTCGCAAGATCGACATGCGCGCCCAGCGCTTTAAGTCCGCCCTCAAAGCTATCCGGCACGGCAATGCCACAGAGCGAACCGATGAATGCGTCGCGCAGGCGCTCGAGTGGCAGTCGTTCGCCGGTATAAACATTCTGAAGATAGAGCGGTTTGTGCGCGCACTCGATGATCTCAGCAGTACGATTGAAATGCCGGATGCGTTGAATGAGCACGTTGTTAGGTTCGCCCGTACTTTTGGTGATGAAGATGTAGCTGGCACGCCGCAGATTGCGAGGCGACTCACGCAGGGTGCCGCGGGGAAGCAGGAATTCGTTGCCAAATGGCGCTTGTCGATCCACCAGCACCATGTCGAGCCGATGTTTAAGATGCAGATACTGCAAACCATCATCGAGCAACAATGTATCGATGTTCCATTTGTCGATTGCGAAGCGACCGCTTTTTACGCGATCTTTGTCTACGAGGACAATCACGTCTCTCAAATTATGCGCCAGCATGTACGGTTCATCGCCGGCAGTTAACGAATCGAGCAGTAACGATTTTCCATCCGAGACGACACGCGGCGGATCGACATCTTTTTTTTTGATTCGATCGAGCCAACTGCGTTTGCGCGGAACACTTTTGTAACCGCGGCTCAAGATCGCGACTCGGCGACCACCGGATTGGAGCGCCCGGGCGAATTTTTCGACGATCGGGGTCTTTCCCGTGCCGCCGACCGTCAGGTTCCCGATGCTGATAACCAGACAACCGAGCGCGCGCTCGCGGAAAACGCGTTTGCGGTAGAGATAAAGCCGGAGTTGAACGAGACGTTCGTAAATAAAAGAAAGAGCATAGAGAATCCCGCGCAAAATACCGGCGCGAAAGCCGTGTCGCCGCTCGAGGACGACGTCGATCCCGAACTGTTCTAGGTTCTCAAGCCGACGACCCATGATGAAAATAGTGATTAGTGACTGCTGATCGATGATTGGACAAGACGGGCGCCGCGGTTATCGGCGCAGACAATAACGGTTCGGGCGTCGTATTTCTCAATCTTGCGATGCATTGCTTCGGCAATCTGCCGCGGCTTCGTCAAGGTGACGGCAGCGATGGTCGACCCGCTGCCGCTAAGGAAAGCGCCGAGCGCACCAGCTTTTTCGGCCGCGGTGATGACGTGCGGCAGGAAAGGAATCAGTTTTTCCCGATACGGCTGATGCAACTGATCGCGAAAGGCGCCACGCAGATTCTGATAATTGCCCGAGGCGAACGCGGCCGTGATCGCGGATGCATTTGCCGAATTTTCTATCGCAGCCGCACGCGTAACTTGCAACGGTAGAAGCTTTCGTGCCGCTAACGTTTCAACGTCGAAATTGGGAATCAAAAGAACGAAAAATAATGCCGGTGAAACGTGAAAGCGTTGAACATTTTGCTCTCGCACAATCGTAAATCCGCCGAAGGCTGCCGGTGCGGCGTTATCGGGATGCCCTTCCAACTGCCCGCATAATTGAAAGATCGATGATTTTTCGAGACGAGTACCGCTCAAATAATTCATCGCAAGGAGAATGCCAAGACGCACCGTGGCACTGCCACCCAAACCACGTGAAGATGGAACATCGCCTTTGACCGAGATGGAAAATGAAAACGGCGTATCGCGGGTTCGCTGAAAAAACAAATCCGCTGCCGCGCGGGCGATGGGCGGCAGCCGGGATTTCGCACCGCGTGTCACGACCACGTTGTTGTAAATACGCAACGCAACACCGAGACAGTCAAAGCCGGGGCCGAGATTAGAAGTACTCGCCGGAACGCGAACCGTAACTTGTTGCATAGGTTAACAGTCGAGTTGTGCCCTCGACGAGGCTCTACGATGCGGGAGTGTAGCGCGCCAGAAACGGGCGGCAACCGATCCATTGCGCACAGAAGGATTCGCAAGTATGCCGTTAAAAGTCATTGCGGCCGATGAATACAAGATCTGAATGGATTGATGCGAGCTTGCTTCGCGATTTCGAAGCGGAGGGGACCGATGCGCATCGGCTCTGCACGATTGAAGACGGCTGGGTGGAACGCTTCGGCCCTGACCTCCTCATCTCGTTCAGACGAGTTCTGGCTCGCGAGCATCTGGTCCAGGAACTACACGTGTGGGCGACCGCTGTGCGCTTTGAGTTTGGACGTATTTTCGCCCGATTCGTGCCCCGCAAGAACGAAGAGCGCGAAGCTCCGCATCTCATTTTTGGTGATGTGAGTGAGAATTTACAAGCGATCGCGATGGAGCGTCATCTGAGATTTGGAATCGACTTCGGGGGCGGCTACTCCGTGGGGTTTTTTGTCGATCAAAGAGAAAATCGGCGCTACGTGCGTCATGTCGCTCCGAAGCGCCTTTTGAATTGTTTTGCCTATACCTGCTCGTTCTCGGTTAGCGCCGCGCGCGTCGGAGCAACTACGGTCAATGTTGACCTTTCCAAAAAATCGCTCGAGCGGGGACGAGAGAATTTTGAACTCAATAGTCTGGCGACGATCGATCATCGCTTTATCGCAGACGACCTGCTGGCGGTACTGCCGCGGCTAGCACGCAAGGGCGAGAAATTTGATATGATCATTCTCGATCCTCCTACGTTCTCACGCGCGCCCGGCGGAAAGACGTTCCACGTTGAAAACGATTTTGAGAAATTGCTGGTTAACGCGCTCGAACTGGCAGAGCGAGATAGCCGCATTCTCCTTTCGACAAATTGCTCGGTTCTACGCGAACCCGCACTGGAAGTAATGGCTCGTTATTGCCTCAGAGCAACGCGCCGCGCCGCAACGTTTCATCGACAGCCTTCTCTGCCCGATTTCCCCCCCGGCGCAGGCGCTAGCTCGATTTGGCTCCTATTGCGTTGAGCGAGTCGATGCGCGCAAGGAACGAGCTGAATGCGAATCATTAAGGGATATGGACCAATCATCAGCAGAAAGACTCGAAGAGTTCCCGGAACGCGCATTACCGTGGGCGAAAGAGCAGTTCGAAACGGTTCTCAGTCAAACTGAGGATTACGTCCGCGAGAAACCGGCGCAGTCACTCTTATATGCGTTTATAGCCGGATATATCTTGAATCGGCTGCCGATCGGTCGAATTCTTGGCGGTCTATTTCGACTGCTCGTGGTCGCGGTGAGACCAGCCGTCTTAATTTACGGCGCCACGAAGTTGTATCAGGCCGCTCAGGAAGATTAGGTCGGATCGATCACTCTCCGGTCGGCGTTTGCGAGTAGGATTAAGCCGTTAATCCTTTAGCGAGAGAAGCTGCGATTCATCTCAAGGCTCAAGTGTGAAACCGATCTTCAGCGTCACCTGCCAATGACCGACCTTGCCGTCGTCGATATATCCTCGGGTTTCGGCCACCTCAAACCAGCGCATGTTGCGAACTGTTTTTTCGGCCCGTGCCAGCGCATTTTTTACCGCCTCCTCAAATCCGTTTGGCGAGGAACCAACGAGCTCGATTTTTTTGTAAATATGATCAGACATGTGTCCATCATTTCGCGGTGAATCGTAAAAAACAACAAAAAGCCAATCTTCCGCTGACATTAGAGAACAATCGCGCCCTTACCGACTGCGGGAGATCTCGACGCAAGCGGCTACAATTTGCTTTACAAAATGGGTCTGGTTTCGGCAGCCTCGGCGATGTGGGAAAAGTTATTACAGCCTTTTTATTGCTCCTGGTTGCTTTCTCTTTCGCCCATGCTCAAGATCAAGAAGGCAAACTCGTCGAGCGCCTCCTCAGACCAGACATGTCTCTGCAAAGTAGTGCGCAGAACAGAAAGTTCATCGCCGATGGCGTATCTATAAATAAACGGGCGACCGTAGGGGCATTTTACGTTCAGAAAAAATCCAGCTCGAAGAGTTTTTCTAGCACGCGCGACTTTTCGACGCGGCAAGTCAATTCTCAATCGTTTGTCGGCACTCGCACTACCTTCGACACTTCATCGCGGCAACCAATCGGAGCTTCGCAGCCTGCTTATTCAAATCGAACTGCGCCCGGTGTCCGCGATGCGCCTCAAGCTGACAAACCAGCACCCAGCCGTGTTTTCGCCGGGAACCGGCCCTTCCTCGGTCAGGGGAAAAGTCAAAAGGCGCTTAACCGCAAAAATGCCCCGCTCACGATTGAGCAGGTGCGCGAGTTGCTGAATAAAAACAAGTAGCGCACCGAGCCGGTGCACTATTCTGTGGTCGAATCATGCAACCGGATGAAGCTCTCGCGTTTCTAAAACAAGGCGCTGCGCAGATCATCAGCGAGAATGAACTGCGCAAAAAACTCGCGATCGGCCGACCGCTGCGGGTAAAGCTCGGGGTCGATCCAACCACATCGGATATTCATCTCGGCCACAGCATCGTTTTGCGAAAACTAAGGCAGTTTCAAGATCTGGGTCACCAAGCGGTTCTCATCATCGGTGACTTCACGGGCATGATTGGCGACCCGAGCGGCCGTTCGGCCACGCGGCCGCAATTGACCCATAAGGAAGTCATGGCGAATGCCGCAAGTTACCGTGAGCAGGCATTCAGGATTCTGGATCCGGCGCGCACCGAAACCGTCTGCAATGGTGACTGGTTTCGAACGATGTCGTTCGAAGACGTCATTCGCCTGAATAGCCGTGTGACGCTGCAGCAGATGTTGCAACGCGAGGATTTCCGGGCTCGGATCGATAATCAGCAATCGATTCGTGCCCATGAAATTCAGTATCCGATTATGCAGGGCTGGGACTCGGTCATGGTGAAAGCAGATGTCGAACTTGGCGGGACCGATCAGCTTTTCAATATCCTGGTCGGGCGCGAGTTCCAAAAAGAGGAAGGCCTGTCGCAGCAAGTCGTTTTTCTTCTCCCCATCCTCGAGGGTTTGGATGGGTCCAGGAAAATGAGCAAAAGCCTCGGCAATTTCGTTGCAATCAACGAATCCGCCTCAGATATGTTCGGGAAGCTAATGAGCATTTCGGACAAACTGATGGAGCGCTATTATCCGTTGCTTATTGGGCAGGCACCACCAGCCGGTGCACCTCCGTTTGACGCCAAAAAGCAACTGGCGTTCGAAATCGTGAAGATTTACCACTCACCTGCCGTTGCGCGAAAAACTCTCGATGAATGGAACACCCGCTTTAGCAAACGTGATCTGCAACGTGCCGAGCTGCCAACGTTTTCAGCGACTGTACGGGACAAGTTTGACGCTGTCAGCCTGGTTTCGCGCGTTTACCGGGAAGCATTCAACATCCAAAAGTCCCGCAGTGACGCCTCGAGGCTCATTAAACAAGGAAGCGTGGAGCTGGATGGAGTAAAGATTCGCGACCCCAAGGCAGCAATCAGCCTCATGCCGCGCCAGGTTCTTCGACTCGACAAAAAACACGCGGTGCGGATAGGATAACCCCCGCGTACAGCAAAAAGCCACGAAGGTACTGACTTCGTGGCTTTCCGAAACAACTATGTCGATCAAGCTGTAGCCGTTTGGAACATCGGCAAAACCGGCGCACGCTCAAGATAACTTGCGGCGATTCCTTCGAAGTGCGCGCGGATGCTGCGCAACTCGGCGGTCACAAACGTATCGACAAAACGTACGCGCCGATCGAGCCAGGCAAATAACTTGTTCCTGATCTCGTAGTGAACTGCAAGCGTGACCTCCGTGCAGTTTGGCCGGATCTCAGCGAAGTCAACGATTCCCATCAGGTTGATATTCCCGCCCACGGACTCAAACGTGTACTGATCGGGGGAGTCGCTCTCGACCGATAGAAGGACCGTATGAGCTTCAAAACCGAGCGGACCGCGAAAGCTGAAATCAACTGTCTTAGACGAGGTCACAGTCGCCCTCGTCACCATAAGGAACTGCCGGCGATATGATTGAATGCTAGCAAGACGGGCTTTGCACTCTGCTAACGGCTGACTCATATGTAAGGTTTTTTGTAAAAGCATAGGAGTAAAGGTTTGTTACCATAAACCTAGCAATGCCAATGCCATCTTCTTGCCGCTAGGGAGCGAGTCGAAACGACCCACTCCTGATGTAAGTTTTGTTTACACTGGTGTATTCAAGTCGACAGGCTAAGCTGTTCGCGTCGAATCGATCATCAATCGCCAGTCAACAGGAAAGTCGACCAGATTTTCAGTTAATCCGGTAAATAGCGGGACATCGACGATCTTCCTTAAAATGTCGAGGTTGGTCATGGAGGCGATATCGCTCGTCTCAGGAACGCCATTTAAGACAACGCCCGAACAACGAAGCCCGTGCTCAGCAATACTCCGCACGGTCAGTGCTGTGTGATTAAGGCAACCCAGCCGGTTCTGCGCTACCACGAGGACCGGTAAGGACATCTCGGCGGCTAAATCGCTCATAAAATAATCGGAACGAATCGGCACCAACCAGCCACCGACTCCCTCGACGATCACGTGTTCAACCCGATTTTGAAGCGCGCGAAAAGAGGTCAGAATACGTTCTATGTCGATGTCCCACCCCTCCATCAGGCTACCCACAAGCGGCGCCACCGGTGCCTTTAGCCAGACTGGGTTGATCTCTTCGATCCTCAACCCTTCAGTGCCGGCAGCGAGTAAAAACTCTGCGTCCCGACGATCTCCGCAACAAATCGGCTTCATTCCGGCGCAGCGTACGCCGGACGCACGCAACAGACGCAAGAGTTGGACCGCGGTGTGTGTCTTGCCCACCCCGGTGTCTGTCCCGGTAATGAAAAGGCTCACGCGACTTGCTTTGCGCGCTCCGATGTCGTGCGATTCGCGCTGATCGCTTGCACCATTGACCGAAAAATCTTCGTGCCATCTATGCTGCCAAGCCGCGCATCGGAGGCGCGGTCTGGGTGGGGCATCAGGCCGAAGACGTTTCGCTCGCGACTGCAGATCCCGGCGATGTTTTCAATCGAACCATTCGGATTCGCTTCGGGAAGGATGCGGCCGCGGTTATCTGCGTAACGCAAGATCACCTGTCGATTTGCGTTGAGCTCCTGCAATGTCTCCGCGTTAGCGAAAAAACAGCCTTCGCCGTGGGCAACTGGCATGCGAAGAAGCGTTCCTTTTGGACAACCGTGTGTGAATGGCGAATCATCGACTTCCACGCGCATAGTGACCATGTCACACACGAATCGCAGCGAACGATTCCGCACGAGGGCACCGGGTAAAAGTCCGGCTTCGCACAGAACTTGAAAGCCATTGCATGTGCCGAGTACAAGTTTCCCCGCGCGCGCGTCACCTATCACCGCTCGCATGATCGGCGAAAATCGAGCGATAGCGCCGCAACGGAGATAATCACCATAGGCAAATCCGCCGGGCAATACGATCGCGTCAAAATCATCAAGCGATTTCTCTTTGTGCCAGACATATTCTGCATGCAAGCCCTCGAGGCCATTAATCGCCGCGATGCAGTCCTGGTCGCAATTTGAACCGGGAAACTGGATGACAGCGAATTTCAACGCGACTCCTCGGTTTTCTTGAGCTCGTAATCTTCGATCACTGGATTCGAAAGCAAATCTCGGCAGAGACCGTGAAGACGCGATTCAAGTTCACCATTTTTCCCCTCAACATCGATCTCCATGTATTTGCCGATCCGGACGCTGCGAACCTCCGGCATTCCGAGATGCCGCATCGCGTCGCGCACCGCGTTCCCTTGCGGATCGAGCACCGCGGCCTTTGGCATGACGACGACTTTCACTTTCATCGCCTCACCATATTTGCGGCTGATCACGCGACAAGTGCAATCCAGAATTTATGCTTCCCGGCCAACCTCTTTGGGCTTTTTATCGTCGCGCAAGCCGAGGAAAACCGGCGCGCGCAATTTTCCGTCCCGGGTCCACTCGGCGAATTTGATCTCACAAACGAAGACCGGGTTTACCCAATGCAATTTGCGCATCATGGAAGGCGTGATGGCCTGCACCCATTTCCCGTTTTGCTTCGAAGGAAGATCTTCAAATGGACAATCGTCGCGTTCTTCGGCGCGGAATTTCTTGTGCAACATCAACAATGAATTTGCAGTGAAGCCGGTTCCTACTTTGCCTGCGAACATCAGCCGATTCTCCTTGTAATACCCGACGAGAATTGCACCGAAATATTTGCGCGATCCCTCTGGTGGCGTGTAACCGCCAATGACGAATTCCTGTTCGTTGACACACTTGAGCTTAATCCACGCACCGCTTCTGCGCCCCGGTTCGTAAACCGAGTTGCGCTGTTTGGCGACGATCCCTTCCAAGCCGCGGCGTTTCACCTCCTCGAGCAGTGCTCTCGCGTCGTCGCCGATCTCGGCGGAGTAACGAATTGGGTCGCCCGCATCCGCGCAAAGTTTTTCGAGAACATCTTTCCGTGCCTTCAATGGCAGCGCGATCAAGCTTCCGCCGTCAAGCTGAAGCAGATCGAATGCGTAGAAATAAACGGGCGACTTTCGTCTCTCCATGTCGCGCGCTTGCAAAAGTTGAAACGAAGAACGGCCCTCCGCGTCGAGCGCAACCACTTCGCCGTCGATCACGCATTCACGGGCCGGCAACTTCCCTATTGCCTCGACGATTTCCGGAAAACGTCCGGCCAACTCGTTCTTATTTCGCGATAACAGCGAAACTTTTTTGCCGGTCTTAACTGCAATCAAGCGGATGCCATCGAACTTGAGTTCATAGCTCCAATCACCGTCCGCCGAAGGCTTCTCGGCCAAGCGCGCCTTCATGGGCTCGATGAAACGCGCTCTTGCCGAAGGCAAATCAGTTGGTAGAGATGGAGCGCCGGGCCGTCCGCCGTCTTTACGGTGCAACGAGCCGACTAGCCCTACCTCTTCTTTTTTTTTAAGTGCGGCTTTGATGCGCGTGCGCAGTATCGACCTTGCACCGGAGGCAGATTCCGTCACGGGCTCGTCGCGGTCAGATTCCCATTCAGCATCGCGATCTCTTGCGATCTGTTTCATTGTGCGGCCGGTTTTCGCCGATTGATCTTCGAGCTTTTTGGAAGGCGGACGCGCGCTAGACCCAGTTTTCAGAAGCAGCCATTGATTCTTCTGCGAATCGCTGCGAATTCGAACGAGCGTCCATTCCCCCTTCGCTTTCCTTCCGTCGAGCACCAGATGTAATTTGCCCTCGCGCAGCGATTGAGAAGGCTGTTCACCGTAAACGTAATATGTGCCGTGGTCCCAGACCATAACTGTACCACCGCCATAATTTCCCTCTGGGATCACGCCCTCAAAGTTTTCGTATTCGATAGGATGATCTTCGACTTCCACTGCGAGATGCTTTTCACCTTGGGTCCAGGGAAGTCCTTTCGGCACGGCCCAGGATTTCAAAACGCCTTCCATCTGTAGGCGGAAGTCATAATGCAAACGGCTGGCAGCGTGTTTTTGAATGACAAAGCGCGATGCGCCCTTCACGCCCTTGGGCTTCGGCTTGCCCCCTTTCGGCTCGGACGTGTGCCTGAAATCACGCTTCGCTTTGTAAGTTCTCAGACCCATTAAATTCTTGGTAGCGGCGCTCCGCCAGCGTCAGCCTCAATCGACCAAGCGACGGTCATAGACTGCCGCTACAATTTCAACTTGGAAGCTTGCTAAACTTGTGCAGGAATCGGCTCTCCCACCAGGTAGCGAGTAAAACGTCGAATCAAAATGTTTTCGCCAAGCTCCGCGATTTTTGCGTTCAGGAGTTCCTTAATCGTTTGATCGGGATTTTTGATAAAACCCTGTTCAAGCAAACAGACAGTGCTATAAAACTTGTCGAGCTTGCCTTCAACAATCTTACTGAGCACGTTCGCGGGTTTGCCTTTCACCTGCGCCTCGTAAATGGCGCGCTCCGCGTTGATCATCTTCGACGGCACCTGTTCCCGGCTTACGTAGAGCGGATGCGCCGCGGCAATGTGTAACGTGATGTCTTTTACGAAATCGCGGAAATTCTCGTTCCTAGCCACAAAGTCGGTCTCGCAATTTACTTCCACCAGCACGCCAACTTTCCCTTGCAGATGAATGTACGAAGCGACAATGCCCTCTTTCGTCGCGCGCGAGGCTTTTTTGCCAGCGCTGGCGATGCCTTTCATCCGCAAAATTGCCTCCGCTTTTTCGAGATCTCCGCCACCTTCAGCCAGAGCGCGCTTGCAATCCATAAAACCGGCGTTGGTTTTTTCGCGCAGTTGTTTCACGAGCTGAGGGGCGATTTCCATAAAACGAAGCATTGAATCGTTGAAGTGTTAAACCGTTGGAGCGTTGGCTCGCAGGGCCGAGTTGAATCTCTCAACTCTCAACCAACGATTCTCCACATTTTCCTACGCAGACACGCCCGCCATTTCGACCTGCTCGCGGACTCGAGTTTCACTGCTTGCCGAAACAATGGCGTCCACCAGCTTTTGCAGAATCACGCGAATAGCACGAATTGCATCGTCGTTTCCTGCGATTGGATAA
>QHON01000052.1 GCA_003218815.1 Verrucomicrobiota bacterium | reverse complement strand
AATCCGGTCTACGTGAAGGCGGAAAAAGATTTCGCCGGGCTATTTGTTGATGATTCGGAGGATTTTCGCATTCAGCCTTGTTTCTCGCCGGTCTGGGACACCGCGATCAACATTATCGCCCTGGCGGAATCCGGCGCATCCCCGGAGCATCACGCGCTGCAAAAGGCGGCTGAATGGCTGGTCAAGAAGGAAGTGCGGATGCGTGGCGATTGGACGGTGAACAATCCCCATCCCGAAGCGAGCGGTTGGGCATTCGAATACAATAACGTTTACTATCCGGACACCGACGACACCGCGATGGTGTTAATGGGGCTGCGCTTAGTGCGCCCGCAAGATCGACATTCGCTCGACGAACTGTTTCGCCGCGCAATTGGATGGCAACTCAGTTTCCAATGTAAGGATGGTGGCTGGGCCGCGTTTGACAAAAACGTGACGACCCAGTGGCTCGAAGACGTGCCTTTCGCCGATTACAATGCGATTCTCGATCCAACTTGCAGTGATCTGACCGCGCGCACGCTCGAGCTTTTTGGCTACATCGATTTCGACCCGAATCATCCGTCGGTGCGACACGCTCTCAAATATCTGATCGAGACGCAGGAAGATGACGGTTCGTGGTACGGTCGTTGGGGCGTCAATTACACCTATGGCACATGGCAGGTTCTGCGCGGTCTGCGCGCGATCGGCCAGGACATGACGCAGGACTGGATATTGCGTGGTCGCGATTGGTTGGAGAGCTGCCAGAACGATGACGGTGGCTGGGGAGAAACCTGCGCGACGTACGAAAATCCCGCGACTAAAGGCATTGGGGAGAGTACAGCCTCGCAAACAGCGTGGGCGCTAATGGGGATTTGCGCGTGCGGCGACCTCGATCGGCCAAGCATTCAGCGCGGCCTGCGTTACTTGCTGAGCTCGCAACAATCCGACGGATCATGGAAGGAGCCGCAAACCACCGGTACTGGATTTCCCGGTGTGTTCTATTTGAAATACGACATGTATCGACAGAATTTTCCGCTGCTCGCTCTGGCGACATATGTGAATTATCGCCGCGGTCTGGGCCATCAGCCCAGCTTTTATCGCAGCATCGTATAGGGTTGGCGCGCTAGTAGGTCGTGGACGCCGCAGCGCAGGCGTCGTTACCGGAGGAATCGACAATCGCAACATCGCACCCCGTTCTTTGTGGTCTGACGATTGACCTAAATTGTTCGTGGCCTAACGTGGTCATTATGGCTTACGAATTACCAAAACTACCCTACGCTTACGATGCTTTGGAGCCGCACATCGATGCGCGCACGATGGAGATCCATCACACCAAGCATCACCAGACTTACATTACCAACCTCAATAACGCGATCAAAGGCAAAGCCGATCTGGAAAAGAAATCAGTCGAAGATTTGATTAGCGACCTGAGCGCTGTCCCGGAAGATATTCGCACAGTGGTGCGAAATAATGGCGGCGGCCACGCCAATCATTCCTTCTTCTGGAAAATCATGGGCCCGAATGCCGGCGGCGAACCTAAAGGCAAACTCGCCGATGATATCAAGTCAGCGTTCGGAAGTTTCGATGCATTTAAGGAGAAGTTCGCTGCAGCTGGGGTGGGTCGCTTCGGCAGCGGTTGGGCGTGGTTGATTAAAAACAAAAGTGGAAAACTTGAGATCATATCCACCCCGAACCAGGACAGTCCGCTCATGGACGGAAATACACCGCTTCTCGGGCTCGACGTTTGGGAACACGCCTATTACTTGAATTATCAAAACCGCCGGCCCGATTACATTAAAGCGTGGTGGAATGTCGTAAACTGGGACGCGGTCGCTAAAAATTACTGATCTGCGTCAGCGAATTCCGCTGCCGGGTAGCGCACGCGTCTCGCGTGTTGGTTTTGGCGTCCCGCCAAAACGCACTTAACTTATGCTTGCGAACGCCCATCGCTGCCGAATGTGAGGGAGTTCGCGAAAGCGAGACGCTTTCGCCAGCACGCGAGACGCGTGCGCTAACCAAAACATGGCTTATCTAAACGAAAATTATCTCAAGCTTCAGGCGGGATATTTGTTTCCTGAGATCGCGCGACACGTCCGCGAGTTTTGTGAAGCCAATCCGGAACCAGCCAAACGATTGATTCGTTGCGGAATTGGGGACGTAACCGAGCCGCTCCCGCCCGCAGCTATCGAGGCGATGAAGCGCGCGATCGACGAACTCGGGAAACGCGAAACATTTCGGGGCTACGGACCGGAACAAGGCTATGAATTTCTGAGATCAACAATCGCGCAGCATGATTATCGGAGCCGTAACATCGACATCGCCGATGACGAGATTTTTGTCTCCGACGGATCGAAATGCGATTGCGGATACATTCTCGACATTCTCGGCGACCAAAACAAAGTAGCGGTCCCGGATCCGGTCTATCCGGTCTATGTGGATACCAACGTGATGGCCGGTCACACCGGACCAGCGCGCAAGGACGGCGGTTACGAAGAGATCGTTTATCTGCCATGCACTGCGGAAAATAATTTCGTTCCTGAGCCGCCCAAGGAACATGCCGATCTTGTTTATCTTTGTTTTCCGAACAATCCCACGGGCGCAGTTGCATCTCGGGAAGAGCTGTTGCGATGGGTTGAGTATGCGCGTGCGCACGAGGCGCTTTTGCTCTTTGACGCTGCTTACGCGGCATACATTTCGGAGCCGGGAATTCCACGTTCGATTTTCGAAATCCCGGGTGCGCGTGAGTGCGCGATTGAACTACGTAGTTTTTCCAAGAACGGCGGCTTCACTGGAGTGCGCTGCGGGTTTACAGTCATGCCAAAATCGCTTCTCGGGCGGACGGAGCGCGGACAGCGATTCGCTCTCCATCAACTTTGGCATCGGCGCTGGAGCACAAAGGCGAACAGCGTGAGCTATCCCGTGCAACGCGGCGCGGAAGCGTTGTATTCACCCGAAGGCCGCAAACAAGTGCGCGCACTAATTAATCATTATATGGGCAACGCGAAAATCTTGCGTGAAGCTATGGCCAAGGCTGGTATGGAAATATTTGGCGGCGTGAACGCGCCTTACCTTTGGGTAAAAACGTCGGATGGCCTAACGAGTTGGAAAATGTTCGATCGTATGCTCCGTGATATAAACGTGGTCGTCACGCCCGGTAGCGGTTTCGGTGCGCAAGGCGAAGGCTATTTTCGAATCTCTGCTTTCAATAGCCGGGACAATGCTGAAGAAGTGGCGCGGCGTTTGGAAGGTCTTCGCTAAGCTTCGCAGCGCTGCAGCTAAGACTAGCATATAGCCTCGCGCTTCGCACTAGCGTCCTCAACGCCACGACGTGGGAGGCAAAGAAGCAACCACAGGACTTGGAAACACTCTTGTCGATGAAATCGAGGCGCGTAACGTTTGGGGATTCCAAATCAGTGTGTCCGCTCCGAAACAAAATCTGGCGCAGCTTTATCGTTTCTGTTTCCTGATGTTAGGTGACTCAGGCAAAGCGCAGGAGGTCTTTCAAAGGACTTTGCATGAGGCGGCGCGGCGAGCAGCCCGTGAGGGATTGCCAAATGAGCGGTTTTGGCTTTTTCGCGATGCACGCTGGCGTTGTTTGGAAGCAAGCGAGACCGACTTGCAAGCGGAACCACTCGAAATCGAGGAGCAGGAGATAACTGCAGGAACCGCGTCACAGATTGAGCGGCTTGAGCCAATACAGTTAGCGATTTGGATTTCAGCTGCGCCCGAGCCGCAGAGGACGGCGCTGGCGTTCTTTTATCTCGATGAATTCGATCATCGCGAGATTGCCGATTTAGCGGAGTTGAAACTGAGCGAGCTTTCTCGATTGCTAGCGGTGGGGCGGCGACAGTTTCAAGCCTGGCTGGGTGCGACGTTCCCGGAGAGGCCACCCGTATGAAAACGCGCCGACTATCGCGCCGACAACGCGCACTTGCGAATTGCGCGCCCGTGAGTGAGGAGCGGATACGCGACCGTTCTATGCGGGCAGCGGTATCCCGCGCTCGCGGCTCCGATGAATTTACAAATCAACAGGGCTTCGATCGCGCGGTGGCGGCGTTGGTTCGTGCTATCCCCATTCCGGCGGAGGCGGTCGAGTGGTTTTCTGATAAGGACCTGACCTCTCCGTCAAAATGGACGTGGAAGAAAACAGCGCGTAATCCAGCTGTTCTCGCGATCGGGATTGCACTCATAGTAATCGCAGGCGTGTTTGTCTTCAATTTCGTCGGCCGGCTGAATGATTTTCCAGGATCGGGAACGGCACGGAAATTGTTAACTATTGCGGGCTCAACACGATCGGTCCTCCTCGATCCGGTGACTGGCGATGCGGGAACGCTGAGCGACTTGTTTTTTCTAAAACACGGACTGGAACACTACGACGTGCCGGCGGAATTCGCCGATTTTCAAACCATTGGCTGCCGTGTTTTTGAAGACGATGAATCCCAGCGCATCGCCCAGATTTGGGTAGCCGAGAAACGCATGCAATTCTTTCTTTTCCCAGCTGAGAGAGATGCCAAGACCGGCGCCGCGTTGCAGTTTTCTGGGTGGCGATATGTCCATCAAGAGGGTTGGGTTGGAGCGGTCACAGAACGTAACGGGGTCTGCTTCATGGCTGCGCTCCGGGGTCCCGAAAAAGATCTGATGCCATATCTTGCGACGGCAAAGCAGTAGCGTCGCGCGTTGACATGTCAGGACGCGCCGTCGAAGCCTTTTGGCCGCAACGCTAGGGTAGCTCAGCGGTAGAGCAGCCCCGAACGCATTCGGGGTTGGTGGGACAACGGTCTTGCGATAAACTTTACGAAATAAACAGCGCGCCAGGGTAGCTCAGCGGTAGAGCAGGGGACTCATAAGCCCTTGGTCGGGAGTTCAATTCTCCCCCCTGGCATTGGTTCAGCTGTTGATCTTAATTCGCGATTTGCACAGCATTTGCGCAGTCACCCCGCAACCACTAAACGACTCGGCGATTCGCTCGAAATCGTCGCCAAGAAGGAAGTTCCAACTCTTGCAGAAGCTCAAGAAATTGAGCGCTCATTAAAGCGAAAGAAGAATCTCAAGCTCGCAATCTACCATTTACAACGTTAGAGGAGCCCCGAAAGCATTCGGGGGTGGTCCAATTCTCCCTCCTGGCAGGATCCTTTTAGATTTTGCCTTTCGGGGGGATTTCCGGTTGCAGTTGGCTCGCGGTGTTTCCCAATCGGAAGGTGCCATTTGTCCGGATTTTGTTCGACGTTGGACGCCGGACGTTGGACGTTGCGCTGCGTCTTTGCGATGAATCCGGAAAATTTTCTTGGAAAACTTTTCGCGCGCGGAAATTCCTATTGGCTGACACGCTTTGTCATTCTTCGTCTGATCGGGTTCGTTTACGCGGTCGCATTTCTCATAGCTGCGCAACAGCTCCTTCCGTTGATCGGTGAACATGGTCTCACACCGGCAAATCGCTTTCTCGCTTCAATCCATACGCAGCTTGGTTCGGACTTGGCCAGTATGCTGCGAGTTCCGACGCTTTTTTGGTTCGGAATCTCCGACCACGCGTTGTCGATCTTTGCATGGTTCGGTTTTGCTTTGTCGCTTATTGTTCTCGCTGGCTACGCCAACGCCATCCTCCTCGCGATTCTCTGGGCGATGTACATGTCGATCGTGCACGTTGGCCAAATTTGGTACGGCTACGGTTGGGAAATTCAGCTGCTCGAAACCGGGTTTCTATCGATCTTTCTTTGTCCGCTCATTGACGGCCGCCCATTTCCGAAATGTCGGCCGCCGTTACTTGTCATCTGGCTGTTTCGCTGGCTCGGTTTTCGCATCATGATCGGTGCCGGTCTCATCAAACTGCGGGGCGATCCATGCTGGCGTGATCTCACCTGCCTTTATTATCACTACGAGACGCAGCCGATCCCGAACCCTCTCAGTCGTTACCTGCATTTCGCGCCGCATTGGTTTCATCAATTCGAGACGGCTTGGAACCATTTCATCGAACTGATCGTGCCGTGGTTTTCATTCGGTCCACGCAGCGCGCGGCACATCGCAGGCATATTGCTCGTCAGTTTTCAAATCGTTCTCATCATTAGCGGCAATCTTTCATTCCTAAATTATGTCACGATCATTCCGTTTCTTGCCTGCTTCGATGATACGTTTCTGCGCCACGTTCTACCGGCGCGACTCGTCAGGCGCGCCGAACAAGCGGCTCAGCAATCGGAACCATCGCGCATTAACAATACGATCGCCATGGCGTTGTCGATCCTGGTTGTCTATCTGAGCATCGCTCCTGTCTTGAATCTGGTTTCCGGGCGGCAACTGATGAATTACTCGTATGATCCGCTTGACCTCGTAAATACGTACGGCGCATTTGGCACCGTCGGCCGTGAGCGGCCCGAAATTATTTTTGAGGGAACCGATGACGCGCTGATTACCGGCAACACGCAGTGGAAAGAATATGAATTCAAAGCCAAACCGGGCGATCCCCACCGGCGTCCCGCGATCATCGCTCCGTACCAATGCCGGATCGATTGGCAAATCTGGTTCGCCGCCATGGCGTCGCCCGCCGAATATCCCTGGACGCTGCACTTCGTCTGGAAACTTCTGCACAACGATCGTGGCACGCTCTCGCTCCTTGCCGACAACCCGTTTCCCAACGCGCCGCCCCATTACATCCGGGCGCGACTTTACCGCTATCGATTCGCACCGATTGGCGATCGAACTTGGTGGAAACGCGAACCAATCGGCGAATGGCTGCCTGCTTTATCTATCGATGATGCTGAGTTCCGGCGTATTCTGACTGCGCTGGATTGGCTCGATTAGAAGCCACGCTCTTTCAGTCGGGTGATTGTTTCACGAAACATTCGGTAACCGAAGTGTCCTTGCCGGACGCGGAGCAGCTCCGATCCGCTCCATTTCTGTTGAATCGTCTCAAGGTCTGCTGGCCGGGCAATTGAATCGAATTCGCCCGCGACAAATAAGACGCGGTCACCGGTGCACAGCGGTTGATTATGCATCGGCGAGCTCAGATGAAAATGACGCGCCACGAGCGACGGCTCAATGTTCGCACGGCGAAGTTCGCGTCGCATGAAATGTGTGCCCGGGCTTTCCCAGATTGCATGCTCGACGTTTACGATCGGCGCCATCAATGCAACGAAGCGCAAATCTTGCTCGACCATCGCGAGAAGCGCCCC
>QHON01000051.1 GCA_003218815.1 Verrucomicrobiota bacterium | reverse complement strand
GCTTTAAGCCAAAAGATGTTCCGGCAATAGCCGAGTTCATTCGGCCACTTGTCCCAGTCGATCCAATGCTCGCTTAGATTGGATATTCCGGAGCCGAGCAGACCCAGTACGGGCGCAATTTCTTTGGCGAAGTCGCTGGCTCATAACAACCTATTTTTTTTGAGTTTTTGTTGGAATCTCTCAGGCAAGAATTTGAGTTACGTTACGAAGTATCCGGTCGATGCCCAGCCCAGTTTTTGGCTTCTTTTTTGGCAACCGCGTGACCGTCGTCGTCCGATTCAGTATACAAAGGCTGACGCGCATTCTTAATGCGTCGAGGGAATCATTGGCGGGGAGCTTCTATCCCTCGCAAACAACAAACAAGAAGGGAAAATATATGAAAAAACTTCTCTTAATTGCATTGGTGGCAAGTGGATTCGCTTTCGCTTCGGCGCCGCGTTCTGACGCGGGCGTTGCGGTTGGAATTGGGCCAATTGGAATTGGAGTGGGAGTTGGCTATCCCTATTATGGATACGGCTATTATCCCTACGGGTACTATCGCCCGTATTCCTACTATCGACCCTATTACTATTATGGTGGGCCGTCATATTACTGGTATAACGGGCATCGAGTCTACCGGCACCATCGTCATCATTACTACCGTCACCGGTATTAAGCTGACGTAGGATCTAAAATCCACTGAGCTGGTTCGACGGCAACGTCGGGCCAGCTCTTTTTTTACAGCAAAGGTCTCCGCTGCAGCGTAGGCGCGGGCACAACCGAGGCGATTGGGTCAATTGCCCTTACCAGGACGGGCCCGCTGGTTTAGCACAAATTCCGCCAGCGGCAAATCGCATGGGTAAGTGATTTTGAAATTAAGTTCGTTGTTCGACACAAGGAAAACTTTGTGACCGAGCCGCTCGACGGCCGAAACTTCATCCGTCGCCAAAACTCCTTCGGCAATGGCGCGATATGCTTCTTCGATTAAGCCGCGTTTAAAAATTTGCGGTGTTTGCATGGCGTAAAGTTGATGTCGATCCACCGAATCGGTGACGACAAGATCGACACCGGCATACTTTAGCGTATCGCGGACTGGCTCAGCCAACGCCGCAGCATCATGCATCTGGGACTGCTCAAAGACGCGCTCGATTTGCTCCGGCGTGACCAGCGGGCGTGCTGCGTCGTGGACCGCAACATAGCGAGCATCACGGCTGAGATTTTCCAGACCAGCACGAACGGAATCTTGCCGATGTTCGCCGCCAGTAATAATGGCCTGGACTTTTTTGAAGCTTTGATCGCGACTGATCTTTCGGATTTCATTGCATCGATCTTTTCGCGTGACGACAATGATTTCGGCGACGGAATCGGCCAGTTCGAACGCGTCGATCGTATGCGCTATCACTGGTCTACCGGCGATTGTCTCGAACAATTTATCAAAGCCAATGCGCCGGCTGCTGCCCGCCGCAACGATAATGGCCGTGAGCATTCGGATTGGCCTTTAGAGCCCTAGCAGAGTTGAAACATCGGAGGATTTCACTCTCAATTATTCAACTGCTTTTGCACTTCCTGGCTCAAGGTCTTGCCGTCGGCGCGGCCCGCCACTCTGGTTTGTAACGCTTTCATGACCGCACCCATCTGCGCCTTGGAAGTCGCACCGACTTCGGCAATTGTTTCGCGAATAAGTGCTGCGAGCTCGTCGGCGCTCATTGCTTGCGGCAAATATGCATTCAAGATCGACAGTTCTTCCTTTTCCTTCGCCGCGAGTTCCGCGCGACCGCCTTTTTCGAAACTCTCGATCGAGTCCTGGCGTTGTTTGGCTTGCTTGCGAATGACCTGTGCGGCCTCTGCGTCGCTGAGCTCGGCCTCCGAACCGGATTTTGCAATCGCCGCGTATGTTAACGCGGACTTCAGCATTCGCAAAACCCCAACCTTGCTCGCGTTTTTCGCACGCATGCTTTCTTTCAGATCGGAGTCGATACGCTCCTGGATTTTCATGTGCGAAACCTACGTATCCAAATGTGATTGTCGATCTTGCGAGATGGGAGTAGTCACTGAAAGCGATTCACATGCTCCGCACGTGATTTCGCAGCATTACGTTACGTTGAGCGTGAAGCGGTTATAGAGCGGCAAGCCGCTCGGCGCATTTTCCTATCGATTCCGCGTCGTTCACGCTCGTTACATCCACCCCTTTGCGCGTGCGTTGCAACAAACCGGCCAGCACGCCGCCCGGTCCGAGTTCTATAAAGAAATCACAGCCAAGATCGGCAAGTCGCTCCATGCAATCGACCCAGCGTACGGTACTCGTCACTTGATCTTGCAACGTCCGTCGAATTTCAATCGGAGTTGTCGCTTCCAGGCCGGTGACATTACTAATCACAGAAAAACGCGGCGGTAGCACCGGGATATGGCGAAGCGTGGCGCCTAGCTTTTGGTAGACGCTCTCCATCAACCGCGAATGATACGCCCCCGCGACATTAAGCAAGGTCGCCCGGCGAACCCCATGCTCTTTCGCCATCCCGATCGCAGCTTCAACTTTGGCGCGCTCACCGGAAATGACGATCTGACCGGGCGCGTTGATATTAGCGACATCGACATCGGCAGCGGCAGCCAGCGCACGCACCGTGTTTTCATCCGCACCGATCATCGCCGCCATTGCGCCGGAGGTGGCAGCGCACGCTTCATCCATCAATTCGCCGCGCCGCTGCACCAGTTTCAATCCCGTTGCGAAGTTAAACGCGCCGGCCGCCGCGTGCGCCGTCATTTCGCCTAGCGATAAGCCCGCTGCTCCTGTGATTGGGAAATCACCTGCGACTTCGCGCAAGGCCGCGAAACAGGCAAGCCCATGAACGTAGAGCGCAGGCTGGCAATTCGAGGTCTTCGTCAACTCTTCAATCGGTCCGCTCCACGCAATCTCGCTTAACTTGCGTCCGAGAATCTCGTCCGCTTGTCGAAACAAATCGGCTGCGACAGAAAATTGCTCCGCCAAATCGCGTCCCATTCCAACGCTTTGCGCACCTTGCCCGGCGAAAAGCAGTGCGATCTTTTTAGGCATATGCGCAGTAGTTAACGCGCCTCATTGTGGCCCGCGAGCAGATTCTGAAGGATCGCATGCCGCTCGCGTGCTCGTTTTGGCGGCCCAGCCGAGACTGACTTTTCCTAACGATTCGCTACTCTTCAAAGTTCGCGACCACAAAGGTGTCGCCGCGCCTGCACGCCAAGCACCTGCACCTACCATCACTTTACGCTTGCGCCCTTACTCCCTGTCGCGAGCGTAGTTACGCCTGTCGATTTTATGGCCTTCACCACACGTGAGATTGAATCGCCTGACCCAGTAACGCGAGTCGTCGCGGCGGACGCAAAATTGCGCCATCCCAATGACGATATCGGCGAAAAGATGGTGCTGAACATGGGACCGTCCCATCCGGCCACGCATGGAGTTTTGCGGCTTGTCCTCGAGCTCGATGGCGAAATTATTACCAAAGCGACTCCGGACATTGGCTTTTTGCATCGCGGCGACGAAAAAATCGCTGAGAACATGCAGTACAACCAATTTGTGCCCTATACCGACCGACTCGATTATCTCGCCCCACTTTCGAACAACGTCGCTTACGCGCTCGCAGTGGAAAAGCTGATGGGCTGGGAAATTCCGCCGCGTGGCAAAGCGATTCGCACAATTTGCTGCGAAACCTCCCGTATCTCGTCGCACTTATTGGGTATCGGCGCGATGGCCCTCGACCTCGGCGCAATGACGGTCTTCCTCTACACCTTCACCGAGCGCGAAAAACTTTACGATCTTTTCGAGCTGTTGACGGGAGCGCGCTTCACCACCTCTTATACTCGCGTCGGTGGACAAATTCGCGATCTCCCAGAAGATTTCATTTCGCAGCTCAAAGAGTTTCTCGACGGATTTATGCCGAGCCTCGACGAATGCGATAAATTGCTTACCCGTAATCGTATTTTTGTCGATCGAACAAGAGACATCGGCATCATCCCGAAAGATCGGGCGATTGCCTACGCGCTTTCCGGTCCAAATCTGCGCGGAAGCGGGATCGAACATGATTTGCGGCGTAAGCATCCATATCTCGATTATGAGAATTACGATTTCGATGTCGTGATCGGCAGTGCAGGAGATTGTTATGATCGTTATTTGGTGCGTATTGAGGAGATGCGGCAAAGCGTGCGGATCTTGGGCCAGGTTATCGATAAACTGCCGAACGGGCCGATTAATGTCGTGGATTGGAAGAACATGGCGCCTCCGAAATCGCATGTCATGACGAAGATGGAAGAGTTGATCCATCATTTCATTGTTGTGACCGAAGGACTCGACGCGCCGCCCGGCGAAATTTATTTCGCGGCAGAAAATCCAAAAGGCGAGCTGGGCTTTTACATCAACAGCAAGGGTGGCGGCGTGGCGCACCGGCTGAAAATTCGTGCGCCATCGTTTGTCAATCTCAGCATCCTGCCCGAGCTTCTCCCGGGTTGCATGGTGAGCGACGTGCCCGCTGTGCTGGGCAGTCTCGACTTCGTGATGGGCGAATGCGACAGATGAACATGCCGCCGAACCTTTGAAACAGGGCAGCTTCTTCGATCGAAACAAGACGATGCGCAAAGATCATAAATGGAAGGGGCTGGGCGACCCAGCTGATTGTTTCAATCGGCTGCCTTGGGCGCGAAGCGGGTCGATCTTACAGCGACTCTCGCAACTCTTACTCTTACTTGTTCTAGTGCTCTGTGTCTCTTGCGGTGGCAAGCGAATCACAAAAGCGAATGTCGATGAAGTCGCCGAGGGGATGTCGAAAAAACAGGTGGAATCGATCCTTGGACCACCTACTTCCATCGACAATCAGGATTTCATTATCATGAAAAAAATGACTTATGTTTACCGACAGGGCAAAGACACGGTGACGGTCGTTTTTAAAGGCGACAAGGTGCAGTCAAAGGACAGCACGTTGTCCGATTAATCCGCCTCTTCCGTGGACTCGACGAGCACACGCGTTCCCGCCGAGTTGGAGCAGAAAATGGACGAGGCGATCGGCCGTTATCCGGCCGATCAGCGACGAAGTGGGGCGATGCCGCTGCTGCATCTTTGGCAAGAACACTTCGGATTCATTAGCGACAAGGGCTTGCAATGGATCGCTGCGAAACTCGGGGTAGAGCCGATCAACATTCTCGAGCTAGTCACGTTTTACCCAATGTTCCGCCGGGAGCGCGCGGGCAAAACGCATATTCGTGTTTGCCGTACACTCAGTTGCGCCATGGCCGGGAGCTACCAGTTGATGGAAAATTTCCGTGCGGCGACTGGAATTGAGCGCAAGCACCAGAGCGATGGAATGCATAATCCGATTTCGATAAGCGCTGATGGAAATTACAGCATTGAATTTGTCGAATGTCTCGCCAGCTGCGGCACCGCGCCGGTCTGCATGGTGAATGACAAATTGCACGAAACTGTTTCGCCGGAATTCGTGGCAAACATTGCCTCGAATCCGAAATCCGAAATCCGAAATCCGAAATCGCCTCATCCGCTTGAGCATCGATTGATTTTCAAGAACATCGGACGCCACGATTGGAAGATCGACATCGACACTTACCTGCGCGACGGCGGTTACGAACAGTTACGAAAGGCCGTTACGATGTCGCGGGAACAGATCGTCAACGAAGTCAAAACATCCGGTCTCCGCGGTCGTGGCGGCGCCGGATTTCCGTGCGGAGTGAAGTGGAGTTTTATCAAACCCGATGAAAAGAAGCCGGTCTATTTGATCTGCAACGCGGATGAATCGGAGCCAGGCACGTTCAAAGACCGCTACATAATTCATGAAGACCCTCATCAGCTACTCGAGGGAATTCTGATCTCGTGTTTCGCGCTAAACGCGCGCACGGCCTATATCTATATTAGAGGCGAATTTCCCGAAGGAGCGAAGATTCTCGAACGTGCGGTTGAGGAAGCGCGGGAAAACAATTTCCTGGGCAAAGATATTCTCGGCTCTGGGTTCGATGTTGAGGTTTATATCCATCGCGGCGCCGGCGCTTACATTTGCGGAGAAGAAACCGGCTTGATCGAATCGCTCGAAGGCAAGCGCGCTTATCCACGCATCAAACCGCCGTATTTCCCAGCGGTGCTCGGTCTGTATATGTGCCCGACGATCGTGAACAACGTCGAAACTCTCTGCCACGTGAAACACATCATCGCCATGGGCGGCGCAACTTACGCGCGGCTTGGGCGGCCAAACAATACCGGAACACGAATTGTCTGTGTAAGCGGTGATGTGCAGCGATCGGGTTACTTCGAAATTGAAGTCGGCGCGGTCACGATGGGTCAGCTGATCTACGAAATGGCAGGGGGGTTGAAAGCCGGGCGAAGACTAAAGGCGGTCATTCCGGGCGGAAGTTCTGCTAAAGTTCTTCGAGCGGACGAACGGTTCAAGCTCAAGCAAAAGCAACCCGATGGATCCACAATTGAACGCGACATGTCGATCGATGAAATCCCGATGGATTTTGATTCGCTCGCGGCGGCCGGTTCAATGGCTGGATCCGGCGGCGTCATCGTGCTGGATGACTCGCGCGATATGGTTTGGACGCTCAACAACATCAACGAGTTTTACGCGCACGAGAGCTGTGGCCAGTGCACACCGTGCCGCGAAGGTTCGCTTTGGATGCAAAAAATCACCGACCGCATGCTGCGCGGTGGCGGCGTGACCGAAGACCCGCGGACATTGAAAACGATCGGCGACAATATCGCCGGCCGGACTATCTGCGCGTTCGGCGAAGCCTGCGCCTGGCCGACGCAAAGTTTTGTCGCGAAATTCGCGGAGGAATTTGCCGCACGTGCCACGAAGCCGGTGCCGCCGCCGCTTCCGCCGGAATACACGCCAGAAGCATTGATCGAAGAGGAACAAATTTCCACCACGGCGATGGCGCATGATCCCGGTTGGGAACGCGCCGGCGCTGCGGGAACGATTTAGGAAATCAATTTGGAATCCCGAAAGCAGACCTCAGCCACATCCATCTATAATTTTCCTGGTTTCTTGGTTTCCAGATTCACTTATGTCTAACGAATCTCCAGTTCCAATGTTTAACGTCCAGATCGACGGCGTCTGGCATCAGTTTCCAAAAGGCACGCGCCTGATCGAAGCATGCGAACAAGCCGGCAGTTATGTGCCCCGTTATTGTTATCACAAAAAGCTTAGCTCGCCGGGCAATTGCCGGATGTGTTTAATCGAAATGGGTATGCCCAAGCTCGGCCCCGATCGCAAGCCGGAATTAGGGCCGGACGGTAAACCCGTGATTAATTGGATGCCGCGTCCGCAAATCTCCTGCGCACAGGATGTTAGTGAAGGACTGGGTGTACGCACAAATTCTCCACTGGTGAAGGAATGCCAGCGCGGCGTAATGGAATTCCTTCTCATTAATCATCCGCTCGATTGCCCGATTTGCGATCAAGCAGGCGAATGCCGGTTGCAGGAATTCAGCGTCGAGTACGGAACGAGCGAATCTCGTTTTCTAGAAAATAAAGTGAAGAAGCCGAAAAACGTCGTGCTCGGCCCGCGCGTTACGCTCGATGATGAGCGCTGCATTCTTTGCTCGCGCTGCATTCGTTTCTGCCAGGAGATTGCCAGGGACGACGTGCTAGGCTTCGTCGATCGCGGCGGTTACACGCTGTTGACCGCGCACCCTGGGAAGCGCCTGGAAAATAATTATTCTCTTAACA
>QHON01000050.1 GCA_003218815.1 Verrucomicrobiota bacterium | reverse complement strand
GATTCGAGGCGTAAATACGAAACGCGGGCAAGTTGCGCCCGCTCAAACCGAGCTTCCGCGTATTCGGGGCAGCTTGTTCACGCGCAGTGGCGAGGGCGTGCATCGTCGAAATTGAAGCTGTGTCGTAAACAACGCCCGCGAACTCGTTAGGCAAGGTGAGCCATTGCCGGAGCCAGTCGAGCACGAGCGTTTCGAGCTCGGTTGCGGCAGGCGAAGTCCGCCAGGTCATGGCATTGACGTTTAGGGCGCCGGTAATCATTTCGGCAAGAATGCCGGGACTCGTCGTCGTGCAGCCGAAGTAGCTCATGAACTGCGGATGCGCCCAGTGCGCAACGCCGGGAACAATTACGCGTTCGACCTCGGCGAAGATTTTGTCGAGCGACGCAGCTGTTTCCGGTGCAGCCGCATCCAACTGCGCCAGGATTGCTCCCGGTTCGTCATTCGGAGAAATCCGCCGCTCACCGATATTTTCGCGGTAATCGGCGATCCAGTCGGCCAGCCGATGAAGCTGTTCGCGAAAGAGCTCCGGCGAAATGTCCCCGAGCTCGCCGAGATCGACGATCTTTCCAAGCTCCGCGCGATCACGATCAATTTCGATCGCTGAATGGGCACGGGAACGAATCGGCAGCAGATATGTGCAGTCCCTCACATTTCTCAAAAGGCAAAACCAAAACTGAAATGGAACGCGCCGAAATCTTCTTGAGGGTGCGGATCGGGATTGACTCCGTAGTCAAGTCGAATCGGGCCGACCGGTAATTTATAACGCAATCCCGCGCCGATAGCGTAGCGCATATCGTCGAGGCCGGGTTCTTCCGACGTGGGTAGCAAATTGCCCGCATCGGTGAAAATCGCACCCTGTAATTCGCCGAAGATCGGAAAGGTGTACTCAACGTTAAACACCGTAAAAAATTCACCTCCGAGTGGATGATCCCTGTGGTCGTGTGGACCAAGATCCCGCTCACCAAAGCTCCGCACGGTGTCGCTCCCGCCGTTAAAAAAACGTTCATCAATCGGAATTGCCGTTGCCTCCTCGGGACCGCTCACGGTAAGCGAATGAATAATGCCCGCGCGAGCGCCAAATCCGATCCAGGATTGTTGGAACCAGCGCTGGAGCGGAGTCCCCGGTTTATCTTCGACCACACCGGGTGTAAGCGGTTTTGGCCCAAACGGAAGATAGTAGCCTGTCCGAATCGTGCCTCGGATAAATTCGATGTCGCTTCCGAACGCACTCGACGCTAAATCCAGAGTATTGTTGACCAGGAAACCGCGTGGCGTCACGAACGGGCTCTCCCGCATATCGAGCGTATTTGTGAAGCCCAGAGTATTCACAAAATAGTTTTGGTCGCCCAGGAATTTCGGTTTGATGTCAGCATCGATTATTTTCACATGCCGCACGGAGAAGATCAGGCCGGCCTCGTCTTGCTTTGTAATTTTGCGGGTAAGTTCGACTCGACCGCCCAAGTCAAATTTCGAGTAGCCATCAAAATCAAATCTGATCGCGGCAAGACGAGCCTTGAAGGCGAAATCGGTATCCAAAAAAAACGGATCTTCGTACAGAATTTCGCCCTTGTAGCCTCGCTGTGATACTTCAATCGACGTCGTGAGCGGCCGCCCATAACCGAAAAGGTCCCGGTCGCGAAATTGCGCGCCAACAATTCCGCCCTCGTAGGTGCCGTATCCGATGGAAAAACCGAACTCTTTGCTCTTGGCTTCCTCCGCTGAGATGTCGAGCCGCAACAGATGTCCGTCGACACGAACCGGTTTGATTTGTAGGATATTGAAGAGTCCTGTCTTCATGAGAGTGCGAAATCGTTCGTCGAGAACGTCCGGGCTGTAAGTTTTGCCCTCTAACCTGCTAAAACGTTTGATGACATAACTGGGATGCAATCGATCGAGACCATTCACCGTTACGCCGTCAAAGTGGTAAACCGGTCCCGCTGAGATAACGACGTTTACCGGCACTTGCCCATTCACCGCCTCATCCGGCGCCGCGGTGGCGTCGACTTTCACATCGTAATAACCACGCGCCTTATAATATGCCTCTATTCGCCGTGGGATATCGGCGACACGCGCATCCGTGTAAGGCTGCTGCAGGAGATCGGACATTTGCCCACGCAGTGTTTCCGAATCGTAAATCGTCCGCCCGCTAAACGAAGTAATGCCAAAAAAATATTGTCGTCCTTCGTGGATCGGAATAATCACGTCCACTTGATTGCTTTGCTCGTGAAAGACGTAACGGGGCGGATCGACAACGGAGTCCAAAAAACCTTCCGCGACATACAAGCGGTGGACCAGGTTAGCGCCTTCTTCCATATCAGCCGCAACAAATGGTAAATTCTTCTGCAGCTTCGAATAGCGCTCGCGCGTCGGCCCGACGACGTACTCGAAAAGTTTGTCGGTTGGTTCTTTTATGTTTCCATCAAAGATCACTTTGCTCAGCGTCATGAGCGGCCCTTCCGTGATATCGAGACGCACGCGATTTTGCGACTCGATCACATAATGCACGTTTACTTTTGCGTAACCGTGTTTGCGGTAGAAAACTTCCAGGAAAAACGCCAGATCGTCCGCCCGTGCCGGGCTTAGTCCATACTCCTCGACCGTCGTGATCTCCTCCTTTAATTGCGAACGCAGCTCCTTCTCCTTGAAAGCCTGTTGGCCGCGAAACTCGATAACGCTCGTCTGCTGCGCCCGTTTTTCTTCCTTCTTAACGATCGCTTGCTGAGTCTTCTGTCTTTCTTCGGGACGGACAACATCGACCGCCCTTTGGGCTAAACCTTCTACGCCAAGGGCCACGCTTCCGAGACAGAGAAGGACCCTGCGCCACATCTCAACGAAACCGAATTAAGTATTTCAGCATCCCGCGATAGGTGCCCCCGACGCCCAGATCACCAACGATGACAAATTGATCGTTGATCTTGAAGCGCCCGCTGACTTGCTGCCGACCGGTTCGAGGATCGACCGTGCCCACGTCCAAATCCAGGCGATTAAAAACTGTATTACTCTGGGTCGACTCGCCTTTTTTGAAGATTTTCCGGTAAAGTTGCTGCACCAGCAACATGCCGGCCCGTCCGGCCAGAACATTGCTGCTTCCCGACAATTCCGCTCTGGTTACGCCGGTGGCGATCAAAGAAATGATTTCTTCCTGCGCCAGCGGCGGTTGGCTCGTGAAAATCGTCTCCGGCGCATCCAAGGTTCCATAAACATAAACCCGGACCGTGTAATCACGGATGACCGAAGTGCCCTGCAGATCAATCCGCGGATTCATTGAATCGCTCGGCTCAAAATAGAGAAACCCGTAGGAAACCTGGAGCCGGCTGAATGGCAACGTCGCTTCTACATTTTCCAGCCGCACCGTACCTTGCAATTCCGGCCGCAGTCCGGTTCCGGTCAACTTCAGATCGGCAATCGCCCCGCCGGTCGCCAGATTGCCGCGGATATCGACGGGATCTTTGGTTCGAATTGCCACATCAAATTTCCAATCCCGGAACGGAGGTTCCGGAAAAGAAAATTCCGGCCGCGCCGAGGGCGGTTTCGGCGCCGGTCTGCCCGGCAAGCCGATCGGAATTAGATCGATGGTTTTCAAGAAGTGACTGTTCGTCATCGCAATGGCTCCGGCGACGTTTGCGCTCGCGAATGGACCCGTCACTTTAATGTCTGCATTCGCACGCGCCGTAAGTGTGTCATTGCGCGCGATTAGCGCACTATCCGCCTTCAACTGCAGATCGACCATGGGCTGCGTCAATTTCGGGAATTTGACTCCGCCCGTGACCGTGAATTTCCCTCCGGAAAGTTCCCCGCCGAATTGTTGAATCGTCAGCGCATCTCCGTTGAAATTGAGGCGGGCTTTGAAATTATTCAGCGCTGGCAGCGTAGCATCACTGGCCCGGGCCACATTAATCGTCATGTCACCGGAGCCGCTCAACACAGGTTGCCCGATCGTTCCCCGGACATCGACATCGAGCCCAAGATCGCCGTCGAGGTGCGCCACTTCGGGCACAAATTCTCGAATGAAATTCACCGAGCTGCGCGGCAGCCGAGCTTTTGCACTGATTGCGGTTTCGTCGGGCAGTTTTCGCGCGCGAGCAATTTTCGGGATGTCAAAAGGCAGGTTTGCACTTAACTCCAGCGGTTGAATCCGCGCCTGTTGCAGCTTTCCGGAGGCGGTCAGTTGATCACGTTTGACTTGCGCGTTCAGATCAAACGTCGCCGGCTCCAGTTTTGGGAATCGCTCGCTCCGCAGATCGCGCATCTGAACGTCAAGGCGCGCGTCCAAGTCGGCGATCGTTCCCTGCGCATCGAGCTTGACGTTCAAGATCCCGGACGCCAGCGGCTTCGCACCGACGTCCTCGAAAAACTTCTTAATGTTGAGGTTCTCGGATTGAAAGTTCGCCACGACTTTTCCGTTGGAGGGGCATACCGATGCACTCGTGCCGAGATTTCGCCACACGAATGGGATGGAAGCGTAGCCGGCCGCAAATTTCGCGGACCCTTGATCGAGTTGAATCTTGCTAATCTCCAGCGTTTCGCCCTTGGCTTGGGCGATTGCTTGAAAATCCATCTTGTTGCTGGCGAAAAAAATGATGGGCACATCGAGACCATCGGGCGAATAGGTCGCGTCGATATTGGCCCGAAGCGACTGCAAGCCGCCGTAACGCCCTTTCTCGAGAGCGAGCTTCAGCTTCCCGGAATTTTTGAATGTTTGCGCATCGCCGCTTCCTTCCCAGTCGAAGGAAAGCGAGCCGGCCAATTCGTTTTGATTGCCAAAGGCCCGAAGCATCGGCTGAAGCGTCGATAAATTAGAGACGCTGGTAGAGGCTCTTCCGCTGTAATGATACGGAGCGTGCAGATTGAGACTCCCGTGCCCGCCAACGAAATCGTGTTCATTCAAACTTGCGGTGAGATCGTTTAGATAAATCACGTTGTTCGAAATTGAACACTGCGAGCTCAGTTGTTTGAAAACCAAGTCGCGCATCTTCAGGTTCGATCCGGAGATCGATAGTTGGCCGTTCGCAATCTGCTGCTTCCATCTGATCTGCCCTGCGATTTGCAATGGTCCAGTGAGCTTGTCCGGTGCATCTGACGTCCAGAAATCGCCCGCTTCGGGCGCATTCAGCGAAAAATCCAGAGCCGCTGGTTGCGAAACAACTTTGCCGACCTCTTCTGGCAATCGGTATTGGCCTCGAACCACTACCTCATTCTGGTTCCGCCGCAGATTCAAAGGTTCGAGGCTAACGACATCGTCAAATACGTCGAGCGCCCCTTCCACCGAATCGATCACGTAATCTCGATAATGCCCATTAGAGATGTTTAAGTTTGAACGTAAGCGAAGGTCCGCGAACCATGGCTTCTTGGCATCGGCTGGCCCAACTATTTTTGAAGCTCTCGCAGTCGCGCTTAGTTTCTCAATTGTGCCGTTCGCAAAGTTAACCGAATCGGCAGTGATGTTGAGATTTGCTTCAATTTTAGCGTTAACGATGTCGATCTTGCCATTTAATTGAGCGGTGCCGCTCAATGGCTGTGGCATTCCCGCCGTCAAACCCTGAAGATCGAGCACGGTGCCGGCAATTTCCAGACTTGCGGGATTGCGCCCGAAATCCTTGAAATCGGCAGGCATTTCGGTAGTTCCGCGAAGGTGAAACTCGTTTTGACCTTGCACGAGGTCCGCTGAGCGAAGAGTGGCTTTGCCTTGATTCGCAGAAACTTCCACGACACCGGCATCGAAACTGATTTCTGGCCAATGCGCATTGCTCATTCGCAGAGACATCGTTCCGTTCCAGGTGCGCGGGGTGTCGATGGCGCCTGTTCCCTCCAGATTGAGGCGTTCGATTTGGCCGGAGAGGTATCCTTCCGGCAAGATCAGGAATTTGTTCAGCGACTCGACCGCAACGTTTTCGGCGGCCAAGTGCATTTTCGTATCCAGCGAGGATTTTGTTTCGCCTAATGTAATCCACCCGGAGAGCTGGCCGCCGCCGACTGCGCAATCGAGATTGATGGCAAGAGTCTTCGCGTCGACATGGGATGCATCAACGCTTAGAAGATGGATCTTTTCCTGGTCGCTCAAAACCAGATCACGAATAATCAGATTTTTGTTCGCGTACGAAGTTTGCCCCGAGATTTTGGACCAACTCTCGCCGGCGGGCAGTTGCAATTTCTCAATCCGCAGGTCACTCGGCGTGCGGGGATTCAAATCAAGATCGACATGTTCCGTGACAAAATCGTGCGGCTGATTTCTGATCACCAGAGTTGCATCCGTTAATCGAATCCGTTCTGGAAAGAGCGAGGGCAATTCTATTTTCGCCTTCGGCGGGTGCGGTCTAAGCGGCGCCTTGGCCGGGTTCAAAACAATCCGCGCCGAGCGCGATTCGACGTTATCCAGAAAATGAGAGAGACCGTGACGCGCGAGTCCAAACAGACTGTAATCAATATATAAAAGGTCGATATCAATTGATTCGATTGCCGAGGGTCCGGTTGGAGAGGCATGAAGATTCCGCACCGTTAGATTTGTGAAGACATTTCCTTCGAGGCGAAAAGTAGCCTTCAGATTTTCTGTGGCAGCATAATGGAGCGCGATTTGCCGACCGAGCGTTAACAGAATTGGACGATGGAAAATTGCGAGAAGCAACGCACAGATCGCAACCACCACCGCCAGGTGACGCCACCAACGTTTGTGCCTCTGCGCGTCTGCCTGATGGTCTTCGCCCACGAGGGCGACTCTATTTCCACCCTGGGAAAGAGTAAATAGCTGTCTGGTGTACCCAGGCAATCAACTGTCATGTTCCAAGGCCAGGCTTTGCCATCACCCTGGATCCAGAAATGGATTAAATTGTCGGACTGACTGCCTGCTCCGCCAAATTGTCGAAGAAAGTCCAAGCCCAAGCCGATCGGCTCCGCGATTGCGCAGTTCTCGATTGCACGCCGCTACATCCAGCATCACGCTTCCGGCAGCGTCGAATGAATCCTGATAAGCTCTTCGATTATCTGGACGGCCGACTGTCGGCTGCGGAACGTGCAGCGCTGGAGGAGCAATTGATCTCCGATCGGCAGTTGCAACGCGCCCTTGCTGTCGCGCGACAAATTCATCTGGGGATGCGGGGAGATTCTCGCGAGGTTTTGCTCCCGGCCGAAGTAGATGTTTCCGCACGCGGCCGGAAAATGGCGTTTCGCGTTGGCGCGGCGTTTATCGTGCTCATGGGCGACAATGTCGGAATCGGCCTTTGGTTGATCGCGCGACACGAAACCAAAAATCCGAACCGCACATTGCTGGAAACGCAAATGCGGCAGCAAATAACCAAAGCGCTCGAGCATGCCGCGACGACCTTGACGCCTGCGCCGTTTGGTGTGAGCGAGATTACGTTCCCGACGACGCCGGGACGATTAGATACAGTTGCCAACGAAGTCGTCACAATCGCTAGCCAACTCGGCGGTTCCGCGACGAAAGGGCTTCCAGACAAAAATCGTCTCAGTGTTCTTGTCGATCTTCCGTCGAATTACGAGTCTAAATTTCGCACTGCGATTGCCTCAATAGCGGGAGGCACACAGACCTCACCGATGTCCTCGCCTAACGAAACCGCCGCGCCCAGCTCAGAGAAAAAGAGCTTTGTTGTGCAAATCGGCGAGATGCCGGCAGAGCGACACTAAGAGATTCCAACGCAGACTATGCGATGATTGCGGTCACGTTTGCTTTGGCGGCGGAAAGTTCAGGATTTCGACGCCGGCTTCACAACAAAACCCGGAGCGATAGAAATGGCATCACGACGATCGCCGGCCATATCGACAATTGCACCGTGGAAGTCTTTCATACAGGTGTTGGGGAAGAAGTTTGCCGACAACGCACGGCACGCTTTCTAGAGGGCCGAAAACTCGATTGTTTAATCAGCGCCGGATTTGCGGGCGCGCTTAACGATCAATTGCGGATCGGTGATCTCTTGCTTGCGAAAAATTTCTCGACTGCCGAGGTGAGCGGGACACTGCATTCTCTTGCAAATCTCCCAATCCATATCGCCAATCTTTTGACTGTCCGGTCGATGATCGAATCCGGCGAGGACCGAAACCGACTTGCGCAAACGACGGGCGCAGCGGCTGTAGATATGGAGACGGAGTTCATCGCGCGCGCTTGCGCGAAACACGGCGTTCCGCTGCTTTCGCTTCGCGTGATTAGCGACACGCCGGGGCAACCCCTACCAGCGCCACCAAATGTGCTCTTTGATTTAGACGAGCAGAGGACAAACTTTGGCAGACTCGCAGTCTACCTGGCAAAAAATCCGCCAGCGGTTTGGCGCTTGATTTCCTTTATCGCGCTGGTTCGCGAATTGCGTCCGTAGATCCACAGACAAGGTTCCTTTCGGCGCGCAGACAGGATAGCTAAGTTACGGCCTTGGCCGGCTCGATGTGGACAAGCACGTCGGCAATGCGCGAATCGCCCTGCTGGATTGCCGCTTTCACTTGATGCGCAATCTCGTGCCCTTCATGCACGGAAATGCTTCCGTTTACTCCCACGTGAAGATCAACATAAAAGTCCAGTCCCATCTTCCGGATCAGGCATTTTTCGACGTCGATGACTCCGGGGACCGCAGCCGCAGCATTTCGAACTGAATCCACAATTTTACCGCGCGGCGCCGTGTCCATGATTTCGAATAAGGCGGGCCGCAACAGACGATAGCCATTCGTGCCGATTAGCGCACAAGCGAAGAGCGCCGCCCAGTCGTCCGCGCTTTGCCAGGCCTCGCCACCGACAAGCGCAACAGAAATGCCGATGAACGCCGCGATCGACGTCATTGCATCGGTCCGGTGATGCCAGGCGTCGGTCTGAACAGCGGTGCTTTCTACACTCCTGCCAAATCGGATGACATATCGATATAAAAATTCCTTCACAATCACAGCGACGATCAGAACCACGAGTGTGTAAGGCGCAGGCCCATGATGCGGCAGAAAGATTTCGCGCACACTTTGTATCGCCAGGCCAAGCGCGGCAGCGAGTACGCCGATCGCAACAATCACTGCGGCAATCGGCTCGGCTTTGCCATGACCGTATGGGTGAGTCCGGTCAGGCGGACGCGCCGCAACTTTCAATCCTCCCCAAATCACAATGGAACCGCCGACGTCCATCGCGGATTCAATTCCATCAGCAATCAGCACATACGCGTTACCGAAAAAACCGGCGAGCATTTTCACCGACGCCAGCATGATATTAATGGCGAGACCAAACAGCGCGATCCGCGCGCCAGTTTGCAGATTGTTTACGGAAGCGTGAGGATGCTGCGCCGAGACCATCGATGAGTAAAAGTATAAACGTGGCCGTTTATGAAACGCACGGAAATCCTGCGGATGTGTTGGACGTGGAAACACAACCGTGGCCGACACCGTCGCCGGACGAAGCGGTCGTGCAAATGCGCGCCGCGCCGATCAATCCAGCGGACCTGAACCAGATCGAGGGAAAATACCCGGTCCGGCCGCAGCTTCCGGCTACGCCGGGATTCGAAGGTGCCGGTGTGGTTGTCGATGTTGGCAAAAGCGTCAAAGATCTCACCGCGGGTGCCCTGGTGATCCTGCCGCATAATCTCGGGACCTGGCGCGAAGCTGTTGCCGTGAAAGCGAGTGCATTGGTGATCGTTCCGCCGGGGATCGGTCCCGTTCACGCAGCGATGTTGAAGATCAACCCGATGACGGCGTGGCGGCTGCTGCATGATTATGTCGATCTAAAAAGTGGAGACTGGTTGATTCAAAACGCCGCGAATTCCGCTGCAGGCCGTGCGGTGATTCAAATCGCACGCAATTTGGGTTACAAAACGGTGAATGTCGTTCGCCGCGAGGAATTGATCGATGAACTGCGGGCCGAAGGCGGTGACGTCGTGCTTGTCGATGAAGAGAATCTTCGCGAGGAAGTAAGGAACGCCACAGGCAACGCGCCAATTCGCTTGGGCTTAAATGCCGTTGGCGGCGGCAGCGCGCTGCGCCTCGCAAACACCCTTGCGCCCGAATCAACAATAGTAACGTTCGGTGCGATGAGCTTGCAGCCGCTGAAAATCCCAAATGGTCTGCTCATTTTCAAAGACCTGCGCTTCCGCGGGATTTGGATCAACAAATGGTATGACAACGCGACGATGCAGGAGCGAATGGATGCGTTTCGCCCGCTTTTCGAAATGGCAAAACGCGGATTGTTAAAAACGAAAGTTGAGAAATCTTATCCGTTGAGCGAAGCGAAAGCCGCGGTCGCGAACGCGGCGCAAGGCAAGCGCAGCGGCAAAATCATTTTTGAATTCGGCGAGTGAATTGAGGGCCCACTAAACACGCGAAAGGAACAGAAGTACGATGGCTCTCATGCCGCCGTTCGCCGTCACTGCTTTAGTTCTGATTCTCGCGCGCGCCATCACTGAACTGTGGCTGAGCCGACTGAACCAACATCACGTGCGCGCACACGCCAATGAAGTGCCGCCTGCATTTCGCGGAAACATTGAGGAGGCGACGTATTGCCGTTCGGTTGATTACACGCTAGCCAAGAGCCGTTTTGGAGATATCGCCGCCGTGTTCGATGCCGTGGTGCTCATCGCTGTGCTTTTCAGCGGCGCGTTGCCATGGGTGTTTGAAAGCTTCAGCGCGAGCTTCGGCAGTTCGATCTTTGCGATGGCTGGTTTTCTCTTCGTTACAGGCATCGCGTTGAGCATGCTCGGATTGCCCTTCGCCTGGTACGCGCAATTCAAACTCGAAGGGCGATTCGGGTTCAACATGACAAGCATGAAGACGTGGATCCTCGATCGTGTGAAAG
>QHON01000049.1 GCA_003218815.1 Verrucomicrobiota bacterium | reverse complement strand
GTTCAGCGGGGCTTATGCGCTGGCTGCCATCCCAACACGTTATGCGTTCGAGCGCAATGATTGGGCCGCCGCAGCGGCATTGACTATTCCCAACCTGCCACACTGGTCTTCTTTTCCATTCATGGAAGCGCTAATCGAGTATGGTCACGCTCTCGGTCGAGCGCACATCGGCGATCTCGACGGTGCGCGGAAAGCGATCGCCCGGATGGGGCAATTACGCGACGCGACGAAGGATCCAAAGTTCGACTATTTTAAAAAGCATCTCGAGGTGCAGATGCGGGCGGCGTCGGCCTGGGTCGCGTACGGCGAAGGTAAGAAGGACGAAGCGGTTGAGATGTTGCGCCGAAGCGCGGATGCGGAAGATGTTCTAGGCAAACATCCGGTTTCGCCCGGTGCGTTTGTCCCAATTCGCGAACAACTGGGCAGTCTGTTTCTGGAACTCGGCCGGCCGAAAGACGCACAGCGGGAATTTGAAGCTGCGCTGAAGATCTATCCGGGACGGTTCCGGGGATTGTATGGAGCGGCGCTGGCCGCAGAGCAAACCGGCGACAAGGAAAACGCCGGCCGCTATTATGCGAAGCTGGCCGCACAAACAGCAAAGTCTAACGGCTCACGGGATGAGTTGAATCACGTTCGCGATTATCGTGCCGCCCACGCTGAAGCGGCGCAAATGGACGGCGTGGCCAGCGTTCGCAAATAGGCGAAGGCGTCCTCGTTTTTATTGACGTCCCCTCGCTTGCGAGCACTCTTCGAATGTCCGGCATCCTAAAGGCGATTGTCATTGGCGCTGGTATCAATGGTGTAACAGCTGCAATTGAGCTAAAGCAGCGCGGACATCGGGTCTTGCTCATCGATCCGGGACCTCTCCCCCATCCCCTCGCCGCTTCTACTGATATCAGCAAAGCGATTCGCGCGGCCTATGGCCCGGATGAGGATTATTCCGCGCTGGCCGAACGTGCGATTCCGCTTTGGCGAAAATGGAACGAAGAATTTGGCGTCCAACTGTATCACGAAACCGGCGTCATGTTCGTGCGCCGCCAGGAAATGCAACCGGGCGATTTCGAATACGAGAGTTTCAAAGTGCTGCAACATCGCGGAGCAAAGGTGGAGCGAATGAATGCCGCGCAGTTGCGCGAGCGATTTCCAGCCTGGAGCGGCGAAGCTTACCGAGACGGCGTTCTTGAATTGGAAGCGGGTTACGCGGAGAGCGGGCGCGTCGTTGCGGCATTGGTCGAGCACGCAAGATCGGTCGGGGTCGAATTGCGCGAAGCCAAATTCTCTCAACTGGATGAAGCTGACGGTCGCATAAAAGGCGTCGTACTCGACGATGGACATCGAGTCGCCGGAGACACGGTCATCCTGACGGTTGGAGCGTGGACACCGTACGTATTGCCGTTCACAAAAACGTTTTTTCGGGCGAGTGGGCAACCAGTCTTTCATCTGAAACCTCGGCAACCTAAACTCTTCGAGCCTGAACGGTTTCCAGTTTTCGGCGCCGATATTTCGACGACCGGTTATTACGGATTTCCGCTGAGCCCCGAAGGCGTCGTGAAAATCGCGAACCACGGTCCAGGCCGCGAAATGTCTCCCGAATCTTCAAACCGCGTGGTCACCCCTCAAGATGAACAGAATCTACGCGAGTTTCTGTCATCGACTTTTCCTGCTCTAGCCGACGCGCCTATTGTTAACACGCGTATTTGTTTGTACTGCGACACGAGCGATGGACATTTTTGGATTGCACCCGATCCAGAGCGTCCGGGGTTAATTATCGCAACAGGCGACAGCGGGCACGGGTTTAAATTCGCGCCGGTGTTGGGCGAAATCATTGCGGACGCTGCCGAAGGCAAATCCAATCCACTGCTAGAAAAGTTCCGCTGGCGACCGGAGATACGAGCAGGACAACAAAAAGAAGCTGCCCGGTTTAATCCGGATCTATAGCGGCGGTCTGCCAGCACCGTACAATCCGACGCGGCAGGACATCGACGTGTCCGGTGGAAGCGCCTTATCCTTCTTTCTGCGCGGGTTCTTTTTTTCGCTGTCGCTTGAGCAACGTGATCTGCTTGATGCGAGCAGAGTCGGACGGGCTCCAGGTCGCCACGTCGGGATCGTCTTTGAACGCGTTGTGGACGAGCCGCCGCTCGTACGAATTCATCGGCTCGAGTTGAAGCGACCGGCCGGTAATACGAACGCGATCGGCCAATTCTCGCACGCGTTGCACGATGCGATCTTCGCGCATGGAGCGGTAATGTTCGCAATCGACAATGACCTTTTCGGCATCTTTGTCTTTAGCCTGGAGGAGACGGTTCAGCAGAAACTGGATGGCCTCGAGTGTTTCGCCATCACGGCCGATCAAGCGGCGGCTTTCCTCGGTGTAAATCTGGAGCGTCAAGTTGCCCCCTTCGTTCTTCATCTCCTCGATTTGGACAACGAAACCGAGGTAACCGAGCATGGTGTCGAGTAATTCCTTCGGCGTCATCATCGTTTCCGTTTTCCGGCGGGCGCAACTTTTTCGAGCGTCGGCATGGGTTGCTTCTTGTTCTGATAAAATTGCAAAATACTGAAAAGGTTCTGGGTCGTGTAATACAATGCCAGAGCTGCTGCAAAATTGTAGCAGATAAATAGGAAGATGAGAGGTGTGAACATCATCACCCGACGTTGGGTGGCGTCGCCGGTCTTCGGCGTCATTTGCATCAACCAAATCTGGGTGGCGGCCATGCAAAGCGGGATAATGTTGATCGGCACCGGCCAAGTCAGGAAGGGCAAATGCAAGTGCGCCACAGTGTCCGGTTGCGAGAGATCGCGCACCCAGAGGAATTTTGCGTTTCTCAGTTCCACGGCCTGGCCGAGCATTTTGAAAAGGCCGAAAAAGATCGGGATTTGAATCACCATCGGCAAACAACCGCCTACGGGATTGATGCCGTATGACTTGTAAAGTTTCATCACCTCCTGGTTCATCCGAGTGGGATCATCTTTGTACTTCTCGCGCAGCTCTTGCATCTTTGGCGAAAGCGCGGACATCTGCCGCATCGAGCGATTCGCTCTATTTTGGATCGGCCAGAGCACAAGCTTTATAACGGTAGTCAGGGCAAGAATGGCAGCGGCGTAATTTCCGAGCCAGCTGTGCAGCAAGTTCATGAAATTGAGGAGAAACTGACACACGATTTTGAACATCCCGAAATCCATGACCTCAGCTTCATTGTGCGAGAGTTGCGCAAGCCGGTGGTAAAGTTTTGGACCGGCGTAGATCTCAAAGCGCGCGTTGTAGGTTTGCCCCGGCTGTAATTGAAAGCCGGGCATACCCATCGCACCTTCAATTCCGAGTAGTTTTTCGTCACGCGAGCGCTCAATGTCGAAGCGCCGGCCCCAAACGCCGCTGGCCTTGGCGGTGAGAGGCGCGAGCAATGTCGTAAAAAACTGATCACTTACGGCAACCCACTCCGCGCCCGCGATATTTTCCTGGTAAAACGGCCTCGCGGCGTGTTGTCCCATCCCCAGAAATCCGCTCCCACCGCCAAACCAGCCAACATCGATACCTTTGGCTTTTCCATCGATGCACCACACCAGCCGCGTATAAGAAGGATAATCTTTCGCGTGGATTGGAGCGGCGGACCCAAGCGCGACAAAATAACCAGCAGTTTGGTAAGGATTCGGGCCGCGATTCTCAACATCGACATCCATTTCAATGACAAAGTTGTCTTTCTCCTCCGGCGATTTCTCGAAGAAAAACTTCTTTCGAATTTTAATCTGCTCGGGCGTGGTGCGCTCGAATTGAACCGCCGAATTCGACTGCGGCGACGCAGTGAACTCGGGAAGCGCAGGCGCCGACGGCTGCTCAATGATCGAACCGATAGGCGCACACTCCGCTGAATTCAAGACTACGCGCTGGCCTTTTTCCGCGACTTGCTTGAGCAAAACCGCTTCTTTAATTCCACCTCCGCGATTTGTGAGGCGGAGTTCGACGTCTGAATTGCGCAGCGTTTCTATTTTCTCGGGAAAGCTTGGCGCCGTTTCCGCAGCTTTGGACGGGATTGCCGGAGCTGCGACGATAGGGGACGTCGAACCACTAGCGGCGCCGGTCGGGCCGGGAGAAATCTGATGCGGCGCAGCCGGTACCGGAGCGCGCCTTGGTGGCGCCTGCTTTGCCAAATACAGTTCCCACAGCACGAGCCCAACCACACAAAGAGCAACGGCAATCCAGGCAGTTCGATCCATACAAGGTCATGCCGAAGCGGCTATTCACAAACGCACTGCCTGGTTGAGCGAGGTGTTGCGCTGTGTTTTCGCGGCGGCACCGGATCATGACCTGCCCCGCCCCACGGTTGACATCGCGCTAATCGCTTCAATCCGAGGCGACTTCCACGAAGGACGCCGTGCGTCTCCAGCGCTTCCAAAAAATACGCCGAACAGGTCGGGCTAAATCGACAGCCGGAACCGGGACCGCAAATGACCGAAAGGAGCGGCGAGAGTGTGAATTGGTAAAGGTGAATGAAAAATCGAAGCAATCCGAGCATTAGAGCGCTAGGATAGAAGCGCGTTTTGCCAGACGCAACCACTCATCTTCCAGCGCGCGATAACTGGCATCCGCAGCAGCGCGCCGGGCGATGAGCACAATCCAAAAGTCTTCCCGCAGATCGTGCTGGTGCCTGCGGACGATCTCCCGCAGACGGCGTCGGACACGATTGCGTACGGTTGCGTTGCCGAGGCGTCGCGTTGTGACAAATCCGGCCCGAGACGCACCGGCATTTTGGACACTGAGCGCGGCAAGCAGCATCAACTTCCCGCGCTGCGCGCACCCCTCCTGCTTCACGCGCTCGAACTCCGAAGCGCGCGTCAAACGCTGGCTTTTTGCGAAGGAAAGCACGCGTCCTTCAGGCATTATTGACTGTTGACCTAAGGGTTCGCGACACGCAGTGACACTTCTTGCCGGTACAGCAAAAGCCTTCCCCCGAATCGGAACTTAGGGGGTTGGCGACGACGTAGTTGTGCTGGACTCCGTCTTCGTCTCGCTGCTGGGTGAAGACGTCGTATTAATCGTCGTGTTTGTCTCCGTTTTGCTCGAAGTAGCTGGAGATGGATTGACTATAGTCGTATTGCTTTCCTTTTTCTCAGCGGGCGGATTAGTCACGGTCGTTTCCTTTTGTTCGCAAGCCGACAGCAATGCTAACCCGAGGAGAAGACAAATATATTTCTTCATATGCAAAAAGCGAATTTCCGAACGGGTTTAGCCGCGGTTAAGGGGTCGGCGACGGCGAAGTCGTTTCCGTTGGGCTCGTGGTCGTTGTTGTTGTTGTTTCCGGAGTCGTGGCGGTTGGGCTTGCCGCCGGTTCGGTAGTTTCGGTCTTTTGCTCACACGCCGCGAGGAGCGCGGCACTGGCCAGGATGCAGATGTATTTTTTCATAGTGATAGTTGGAAACGGGATATTGCTTTAATTGATTAATCGGGGCAAGGCACTTTTTGGCCCTGTCGGAGTTTCTTTTCGATAGCAAATTGTTGATGCTTCGGGATTAAAGGGGTGACTCATACTTGAGGCCGTGGGCCTCGGCCACGGCCCGGCAGGTGAGCCGCCCATCGCGCGTGTTGATTCCACCGATGAGGGCCGGTTGTTTTTTGCACGCCCTCTCCAAACCCAGATCGGCTAGCAACTCAACATAACGATAGGTGACATTCGTAAGCGCTTGGGTGGCGGTGCGCGCATAGGCGGCGGGCATGTTCGCGACAGAATAATGAGTCACGCTTTCTTCAACATAAATCGGATCAAGATGTGTTGTTGGTCGCGACGTCTCAGCACAGCCACCTTGATCAATCGAGATATCTACTAGCACGCTGCCTGGCTTCATTTTTTTTAACATTCCACGCGTGATTAATTTTGGCGCCTTAGCGCCCGGAACAAGCACAGCGCCGATTAACAAATCGCATCCCGGCATCAAATCGTACAGGTTCGCTTCGTTGGAATAAAGAGTGTCCGCATTATTCATTGTGATGTCGAGAAAGCGCATCCGTTCGAGATCTACCTCAAGGATCGTAACATCCGCTCCGAGGCCGATTGCCATGCGCGCCGCGTTAATGCCAGAAGTTCCACCACCAAGCACGACAACACGTCCGGGCAAAACCCCAGGCACACCGCCCAGGAGCACGCCACTGCCACCATTGTGCTTCGCCAAAAAATAGGCGCCCATCACCGCCGACATTCGACCGGCGATCTCACTCATTGGCTCGAGCAGCGGCAACTTATTGCCAACTTGAATCGTCTCGTAGGCCACACCAGTCACGCCGGATTTTAGCAACGCTTCCGTGAGCGGCTTACTAGCAGCGAGATGCAAATACGTGAAAAGGATCTGCCCATTACGCAACAGCGGAAACTCCGCCTCCAGCGGTTCCTTCACCTTCACAACCAAGTCGGCGCGCAAGAAAACCTCGTTCGTTTGATCGACAATCTCTGCGCCCGCTTTGACGTATTCTTCATCTGGATATCCCGAGCCGACGCCGGCACTTCTTTGCACCACCACCGAATGCCCGCGTCGGGTGAGTTGATTCGCCGCCGAAGGCAACAACGCAACGCGCTGCTCCTGCTCTTTAATTTCTTTCGGGACGCCGATGACCATGAGAGAAAGGGAATCCGGATAAGTGATCAGTGAAATCGGTGAATAGTGATAAAACGAGGCGAAAATGCGCGACGAGCAGAATTTACCAATCCCCTACTCACGCGTCACTATCCACTAATTCAATGACGGATCGTCCGGTGCCGCCGCAAGCATTTTATACCACGGCCCCAGACGGCCCATAATATCGAACCAAAGTCTCGGCAGACGATCAAGCTTGAGGACAGAGCGACTGGGTTTTTGCAGGAGCCAGGCCTTCTGCTCCATTTCGGCCTCGAGCTGACCCGCTCCCCAACCCGCATAGCCTATAAATGCACAGATCGAGCTTCGCTTCTGACTAGCCACCTCGCTCGATTGTTCAAAAGCGACATTGTGGTTGAACTTAAGCCCCTCGCCTTTTTCCCATTCCAGCGCCGCAAACATGAGCTGGTTTTTCCCGACCGGCCCGCCCAGAAAAACAGGAACATCCGCCAGTCCCTCGGGTGGTGTTTCATCTACCAGATCCGCCACTTGTTTATCGAGCGGGCGATTAATGATAATACCGAGCGCGCCGTCATTTGGATCGTGCGCAGAAATGAACAGGACCGCGCGGCGAAAATTTGGATCGAGCATATTCGGGTGAGCGACGAGCAATGAACCGGCGAGACTATGCGGCGCTTCGCCACCCAAATTACGCATAGAAAACTAGAACCCTCCAAGCGAGAACGCGCAAGGGCCACATTCCGTTTGAAGACACGATCGACTGAGATTTAACCGGTGAGCGCGAAAGCTCGACATCTCCTTTGCAATCCCCGCAGCGCTTCGGATAAGTTCAGGCAAAAACTTGTTGCCACCAGCCGTAAGCTCGTTTACTAGCGTCAAAGTTTTCCACGATTGTTCTGGGGGGAACAGCCGCCCTTCACGTCCATCGGGCGTGGGGGGCGGTACTTTTTTTGCGGTAATTCTGAGCCGAATGAAAAAAAATCTGTGAGGGCGCCACGCTTTTCCTGGCCGATCGCCTTCGTCTTGATCGCACTCATAGTCGGGTCGATCGTAATGCTCGTTTTTCTGCGTCTGGAAACTTGGCCAGCACGCACAGCCAGAGAGGGCACCGCCGAGCTGGAACGCCTTGGCAAAGATGTTCGTTCGGCATTCGTCGACATCGCGCACTTACAACCGCGCATCACGATCAACAATCGCGTCTATATGGAACAAACAGTGCCTGTTAGCGAGCTGGTCGTTCTTTCGCGACAGATCGAAGTGGAACACGACTTCCTACATACTTGGCTGGGCAGCTCGAAGCGCGTAAGGCTGCACGGCACATTCACAGTTAAAGCCGGCTTCGATTTGCAGCAGGAGTTGGTCGTGGATGTTCGACCGGACCAAATCGTAATCCAGCTCCCGCACGCCCAGATTCTAGACGTCGCACAAGATCAGGTGGACGTCCTCGCGTTTGAAAACGGATTTTGGAATCGAATTTCGGGAGACGATGTCCAAAACGAGTTGGCGATCTTGCCTCAACTCGCCCGCCAGAAGGCGACAGAAGCCGGCTTGCCGGCTGAAGCAGAACGCGCGTTGGAGCAACAACTCAACGAGCGCGTTCACGCGCCACAGCCGTTGCGACTGATTTTCACTAGCAGGCTAAAGAAAGATAGCGGTATGCGCGATAGGTAAACCAGCGAGCAACTGCTATTCAACTGGTCACCATTCACTCGTCAGACCAGTAATTTACGGCTAAAGCAATGTCGTGCCGTGGAGAACAAGATTTTTGCTCGGTGTCCTCTTCGTCCTGCTTGGGACACTGCTCACAATTTCGTTTACACCATTCGCTGTTTCCAACGGGCTTCGTTTGTGGGTTTGGTGGCAGGCGCGGCAGGAAAGGCTTATTGTCCAGATCGACAGGATAGACGCGCCATTCCTGCGTCCGGTAGTGCTCCGTGGTCTCCATGTCACGAGCGCCTCCGAGAACGCATTTCGCATCGATCTCACTGCGACACAGGCGCGTCTCGATTTAAGTTTCAAGAGGATCTTACTGCGCAACCGCGGACACGCCCTTCGCAACCTTTCGATTCAGCAATTGCGTGGGGATCTGCGCCGGAGCAATCCAACCGGACGAGCCATAACCCAGCGTGGCTGGGTGACACTACACAAGTTGCTTCCCGAGAATCTCAGTGTCGCCAGCTCGGACGTACGTGTTGAAGACGGGCCGACAGTGATTTTACTGCGAAGTGGTTTCCTGTCCGCGAGCGAAATCGAGGCGGGTCATTTTAGCGCTAGCGAGATCATGGTTGCATCGCCCTGGTTTCGCCAAACTTTTTCACATCTGCGCGGTGCAACTCACTGGCAGGGCAATCGCCTGACGCTCGCTGGTCTCAGTTTAACGCGAGGCCTCGACATCCAATCCATCACGGCTGACTTGTCCCGCATCGGAAAACGACGTGTTGGCTTGGAATTTGATGTCGATGCGTTCGGTGGAAAACTTCGCGCAAGCATCTCGCATGAGTGGCGCTCCCCACACTCTAATTGGAAGATCGCGGGATCAGCTACTGACATTTCTCTCGCCCAAACATCGGAGGCAATCGGATTCACCGATCGTGTCGACGGTTTGCTCCACGCCTGCAATTTCACCTTTCGTGGAAACCCGCGCGACTCGGCTGGGGCGACTGCATCGCTCTGGATTGAACTGACGGAGCTGACCTGGCGCGCCCGCACGGCCGAAGCGATCATGTTTGGCGCTGCGCTCAACAATCGGCAGATCCAACTCCAACAGCTCTATATAAAACAAAAAACAAACCAACTCACGTTGAGCGGCGAAGCCTCTTTCCCCTCCAATTCATCGGACTGGTTGAGCCCGGATTTTCGTGGAGACATCTCTGCTTCGATCAATAACCTTGGCGATTTCGCCAGTCTTTTTGGCGCCGATCCGGATGATTTCGGCGGAGAAATCGCCATTGACGGAGCGATGAACGCCCGCGATCGCAAAATCGGCGGTGAGCTCACCGCGAGCGGTGCATCACTCAGTGTCTTCAAAACCTCGGTCGATTCACTAAGCGCGAAGTTAAATTTGAAGGCGACGGAGTTGGAACTTGAAGAGCTGGAGCTAGAACGAAAAAGCGATCTCTTGCACATCCAAGGAAAAATCGACCTGTCACACGAGCACAATTACTCCGGGACATTCAACGCGAGGGTCGGCAATTTGGCGGAATATTTATCGGTCTTTCGTGGCCCCGGTGAAAACAATACCAAACCAACGCCAGCCGATATTCATGCCAGGATTGATTCCGGCAGCTGGGACGCTCGCGGCACCATCGGTTTACCCGGTTCGAGTTCGATTAATTTCACCGCCAAATTCCCTTTGCCTGTCGGAATGACCTGGAACGCATTTTTGGCCGCTCCGGTCAATCTTACGCTCGATTTTCCGTCAATTTTTCTCGCTAACGCGCCGCAATTTTTTCATCCGGAGATTTTTCGCGACGGCATTCTGAGTGGAAAACTTTCTCTGTCCGATACAGTGCAACATCCCCGCCTCATTGGCGACGTGCAGCTACTGAATGGAAAATTGCAGAATGTTTCCCTAAATCTGACCGAAGCGAGTGGTTGGATCACGTTTAATGAAACTCGCGCGTCGCTCGATTTTTTCACTGCCGCGACAAAAGATGTCGATCTTTCATTTCGTGCAGAGATCGATTATCAAGACACGAATGCGCTCGCGATCAGGATAGCCGGCTCAGTGCCGATCTTTGATTTGAGGCGGCGCGCGATCAGCTGCGTGAGCAAAATCGAAATCGAACCTGTCGCAGAGACGCTTGCCCCTATTGTCACAGAGCTTGAATTTCGCGGAGGAGTCTTCCGGTCCGATTGGACGATGAATTTGAAAGAGCCGGTGGGCATTGAATCAAACGGCGCTTTGATCTTGAACGAAACAGCGCGAACATTGCCGCTCTGTTTGGGGGGGGGCCCAGACGAGAAGACTTTATTGCTTGGCGCGCATCCCCGTCCCAAGCCGGTTAATCCGCAAAAACGTGCGAAACGGCCTTAGGTGTTTCGCCGTGCCGGGTCTGGTCTAATCAGCCAGCGCGAAAGTCTTTCCTCAAGATCGCGTGTGAGATCGACACAGAAATCGGCGCCAGTATTCATGCGCAAGGAATCACCTGCTGCACGATCAAATAGCAACTGAACTGGGCGACGGCCCGGTGAGCTCGCCAGAATCTCGCGGACCTCGCGCAATTCGTTGCTCGTGGTCGCGGAAGAAAATTGCAAAAACACCGTCGGGTCTTGGAATGTGCTTGCCGAATTTTTATTCGCAGCCGCTTCATGAGTTTTTTCTGCCGTCGGCATCGTCACGTTTTCGGCCGTGGCCCGAACAGTGTCGTCGCGTCTATCAAGCGTGCCTCGGATTTCTATAACGCGTCCTGGCGCGAGCGCGTCCGCGACCTTCATATAAACCTCATTCCAGAGAACCACTTCGAGTGTGCCGCTCAAATCTTCGACCCATACGACGGCGAACGGCTTACCCTCTCTCTTTGTAAATTTTTTATCGATCTGGACAAGTGCCCCGGCAATTTTGAATGACGCGCGATCGTCGAGATCGCCTAAAGAAGCAATTGTCCGATAATTTTTCGTTGCGAAAGCATCGACATACGCGTCGAGCGGATGTCCGCTGACGTAAAAGCCGAGTAGCTCTTTTTCGTAGGAAAGCTTTTCATGCTCGCTCCATGGGGTGATCGATCTTGTTCTCGAGGTCGTCGGCGCGGTTGCCTCATCGAACAACGAAACTTGACCAGCAACGCGGTCCCGCTGGGCGACGGCGGATGCAGTCAGCGCCTCATCGATGCGGGCAAAAAGTTCAGCGCGATCGCGGCCAAGAAAGTCAAAAGCGCCGCCTTTGATCAGGCTTTCCAACATTTTGCGATTGGCAATGCGTGAATCCAACCGGCTGCAAAAATCTTCCAGCGAACGAAAATTTCCTCGTTGTTCGCGCTCACGAATGGCGACTTCCATCGCGCCCGTTCCAACATGTTTAATCGCAGCAAGGCCATAGCGAATGGCATTGAATCTGGGAGCGGTCTTTGTGTCGTGATTATTGGGGCCCGGAGGCCCCTCCCCCATTTCAGGAATAAATTTCAATCCGCTGCGGTTGACATCCGGCGGCAGAATTGCGATGCCCATGCGTTTGCATTCGCCTACGAAGACGGAGATTTTTTCGGTGTTATTGATCTCATTGCTGAGCAGCCCGGACATGAACTCCACTGGATAGTGCGCCTTCAAATACGCGGTGTGATAACTGATCAAGCCGTAGGCGGCGCTGTGGCTCTTGTTAAATCCGTAACCGGCGAATTTTTCGAGTAAATCGAAGATCGCATTTGCTTTTTTTTCCGGGATTTTGTTGGTGCGCGCACAGCCCTCGATGAAATTTTGTCTCTCCTTCGCCATCTTCTCCTTGTCCTTTTTCCCCATGGCGCGCCGGAGAAGATCGCCTTGCGCGAGTGAGTAGCCGGCAAGTCTGCTCGCCGCGGCCATGACCTGCTCCTGGTAAATCATGACGCCGTAAGTTTCGGCGCAGATTTCTTGGAGCAGCGGGTGTTCGTATCTGATCTTCATCAGGCCTCTTTTACGTTTGATGTAATCGCCAATCAGATCCATCGGCCCTGGTCGATAAAGCGCGATCAACGCGATGATGTCGTCGATCTTCCGCACGTCGAACTGCTTTGCCGTGCTGGTCATACCTCCGGATTCCATTTGGAAGAGGCCGATCGTTTCGCCGCGGTTGTAGAGCGCAAATGAATCCCCATCGTTGAGTGAAATATTCTTCAGCGAAAATTCCGGCTCCCGTTTGTGGATCAACGCCAGCGTATCCTCAATCACGGTCAAGGTTTTTAACCCAAGGAAATCCATCTTCAGCAGCCCGAGGTCGTTCAGCGGTCCCATCGGATATTGGCTGATGACATCGTTGCCTTTCACGTCTCGGCAAAGCGGGATGTAGTCGGTCAGATCGCGATCGGCGATAACGACACCGGCCGCGTGCACACCGGCGTTGCGCGATAACCCTTCGAGAATCTTTCCGTACTCGAACAGCGCCTTCGTTTGCGGCTCGGACGCGATGGCTCGTTTCAGTTCCCCGTTTTTTTCGGCAGCCGAATCAAGCGTGATGTTCAACTCGTTTGGGATCATCTTTGCGATGCGATCGGCGTCGCGATAGCTCAGTCCCATCACCCGGCCAACATCGCGGACCACGCTCTTTGCTTTCAATTTGCCGAAGGTGATGATCTGCGCGACCCGACGTTCGCCATATTTCTGCCGCACGTACTCGAGCACTTCGCCGCGACGCGCTTCGCAGAAATCGACATCAATATCCGGCGGAGAAATGCGATCCGGGTTCAGGAAACGCTCGAAAATCAATCCGTATTGGAGCGGGTCGATGTCGGTAATGCCAAGCACGTATGCGACGAGCGAACCCGCAGCCGATCCACGGCCAGGTCCTACTGGAATGCAGCGCTCTTTGGCGAAGTGGATGAAATCCCAAACGATCAGTATGTAGCTTATGAATCCGGTCTTCTCGAGTACCCCAAGTTCATAATCGAGGCGTTGTTGCAGTTGAGGATCGCTTTTCGCTCGGTCGCCGTAACGCTCCAGCAAACCTTTCGCACAAAGATCACGCAGATAAGCTTCGCGTGAGATCCCCTCTGGGACGGGATACTCAGGATACTTCGATTTTCCGAGTTCAATCTCCAAATTGCAGCCCTCGGCGATTTTCAAAGTGTTCGCGATCGCTTCAGGAAAATCGCGGAAGATTTCGCGCATTTCCTCTGCCGATTTGAAATAGAGTTCCGGTTTGTAACGCATCCGGTTTTCGTCCTGCACCATTTTCCCCGTGCCGATGCAAAGCATCACGTCGTGTGCGTCGTGGTCGCTCCGTCGCAAGAAATGGACATCGTTTGCGGCGACCAGTCCGACGCCGAGGTCCTTGGCGATTCTTGGCAAAACGCAATTGCATTGCCGTTGCTCTTCCATCCCATGGTCATGCATCTCCATGAAGAAGTTTTCCGTTCCGAGGATGTCGCGATACTCAGCCGCGCTTTGTTTGGCGCTGTCGATCTTGTTCGCTTGAATCGCGGAGTTCACTTCGCTGGCCAGGCAACCGCTGAGCCCAATCAATCCCGCGGAATGTTGTGCCAGAAGTTCCTTATCGATCCGCGGCCGGTAATGAAATCCATCGAGATGCGCGGTCGAGATCAGTTTAATCAAATTGTGATAACCGGTTTCGTCGCGTGCGAGCAATGTGAAGTGATACGCCGACTCGCGCATCGAGTTCGGCCGATCTTTGTGCGAGCGTGGCGCGATGTAGGCTTCGCAGCCGACGATCGGCTTGACCCCGGCGCGTTGTGCTTCCTGATAAAATTCGATCGCACCGTAAAGGTTGCCGTGATCGGTCATCGCGACCGCCGGCATTTTGAATTCGGCCGCTTTCTTCATCAGCTCTTTTATTCGAATAGCGCCGTCGAGCAGGGAATATTCGGTGTGGAGATGGAGGTGAACGAAAGAATCGCGAGGCATTCGCATTCACTATAAACTTGCCGGTTGCTGCAGC
>QHON01000184.1 GCA_003218815.1 Verrucomicrobiota bacterium | reverse complement strand
GCAGGCTCGCGTTCGTTGCATTCCCGGAGCGCCACCATGCGCAGAGCAACAACGCCACAGGCAAAAACACCACTTGTGTCTTTGAGAGCAGCGCCAGCAGGAAGAAAACCAGGGAAGCGACGTACGGGGTAGCTCTGCCGAGCAAACGCTTTTCTTCGATCTCGAAGAAACAAAAGATCGACAATAAAGCAAAGAACATCGACAGGAGATTTTTCAGTTCGGAGATCCAGGCAACCGATTCGGCGTGCACAGGATGAATGCCAAAGATGAGTCCCGCGAGCCACGCTCCCGGAACTTTCAGCCGCTGCAAAACCAGCCAAACAAGTAAGGCATCCGCTGTTTGCAGAAGAATGTTGGCGGCGTGGTAACCCACCGCCTTGCTCCCGAAAAGATGATACTCGATCCAGAAAACCGTGCTCGTGACCGGGAAATAATCCGCGGTTCTTCCGCCGGACCAGATCTCCAGTAAGCCGGAAAAGGTTCGTAACAATGGATTGCCGGTTACGAGCTGCTCATCGTCCCAAACAAAATCTGCACGAAACGCTGGCAGATAAACCAACCCAACGGCCACGACAATCGCAGCAACTTGCGCCGTTAGCTGCCAAGGCTGAAGTCGCTCGTGCGCACTCGCCGCGCTTTGCCGCCGGCGCCGATTCATAAGAGAGGAAACAATAAAGATTCCGAGGCTTGTTTCTATTTGTTATTTCCCTCCTCTTTCGTGAAGCTGAACGGTTGTGAGAAGCATGACTGGTTACGGCCGCGCCGAGATCCATCACGACGGAACAAAGTTTAGCGTCGAACTCAATTCGGTGAATCGAAAGCAGAGCGATATCGTAATCAATTTGCCGCGCGATCTGGCCGAGCTCGAGCCGCGCGTTCGCCAAACGATCAATGAAAATATTTCGCGCGGGCGAACGAACGTCGTCATTACTTTTCACAACGGCCCAAACGGCGCGCGCCACCTTGCGCTTGATACGGAGCTCGCCCGCTCCTATCACGAAGCGATGCGCTCATTGCAAAAGGAATTGAACGCCCCGGGCGAAATCACGATCAGCACCATCCTTCAGGCTCCAGGTGTGATGCGTTTTCCAGAGCAAGCGGTGAACGCCGAAGAAGTATGGCCCGCAGTCGATCGCGCGCTGCGCGCCGCACTAGCGGATTTGATCAAAATGCGCGAGCGCGAAGGCAGGCATCTCGCCAAGGATTTGATTCACCGGCTCAAGGCGATGCGGAAAAAACTCAAGGAAATCCGCGTGCTTCACCCCGATGTGATCAAAAGGTACCGTGCGTCGCTCCTCGATCGTATTCAAAAGGCGGGTCTGCCCGTTGCCAGTGACGACGAACGTTTGCTCAAAGAAATCTCCTTCTTCGCCGACCGCGCCGATGTTTCCGAGGAATTGACGCGACTCGAAAGTCACCTCGCCCAGTTCGCGCATCATCTCCACAGGAAGGAGCCGGTCGGTCGCACACTTGAATTCATCACCCAGGAAATCTTTCGCGAGCTAAATACTCTCGGGGCAAAGGCAAATGATGCCGCAATTTCACAGCGCGTCGTCGCCTGCAAGGCGGAGCTGGAAAAGATTCGGGAGCAAGTCCAAAATCTTGAGTAAACAGTTCAGCCGTTACGGAATTCTCTTTGTCATTTCTGCGCCATCGGGTGCGGGCAAGACCACGCTGGTTGACGCGCTTCGCCAGACTCCGAACTTTGTTTATTCCGTTTCTTGCACGACGCGAGCGCCGCGCGGCGGTGAAATCGAAGGCGAAGATTATCAATTTCTTTCCGACGTCGATTTTCGCGCGAGAGTGAAAGCCGGAGATTTTCTCGAGCACGCCCAGGTCCACGGAGACTTTTATGGAACGTTGCGCAAGCCGGTGATGGTAAATTTAAAGAACGGAGTGGATGTTTTGATCGACATCGACACGCAAGGCGCAGCCGCCATTCGCAGCTGCGACGACTCATTTATTCGCCAGGCCCTCACCGATGTTTTCATTATGCCGCCCGATCTCGAAGAGTTGCGCCGGCGCCTAATGAAGCGTGGGACCGAAACGGCCCAACAGATCGATTTGCGTCTCGCCACTGCCGCGCGCGAAATGGAATTATGGCGCGATTATCGCTACACTATCATCAGCCGATCGGTCGAAGAAGATTTGCAGAAGTTCCGACACATCATGGGCGCGGAGGGTTATTTGAGCCGGCGTCTTATTCAAAAATAATTGTCGATCTTTCATGGAAAAAAACGCCAAACGCAGAAGTGATAGAACGAGTGCGCGAAAAGTCGTCCGCATCCGGCCCGGCGCCAAATCAGTAGTGCTCGGAGTCACCGGATCGATCGCCGCTTATAAATCCGCCGAGCTCGCCAGTTTGCTCGTCAAACAAGGACATGAAGTGTTTGTCGTCATGACCCAGGATGCGACTGAATTTATTTCGTCGCTTACTCTCCAGACGCTTTCAAAAAATCCAGTGACGACGAGCTTCTTCGATGAGAAGGAAAATTGGCGGCCCGGCCACATCGAACTCGCTGACCGCGCGAACCTGCTTCTCATCGCACCGGCGACAGCACACATTATTGCCGAGCTCGCCCACGGCTTGGCTTCTCATCCACTCGCGGCGATCGCGCTTGCCACCCGCGCGCCGATTCTGCTCGCGCCAGCGATGAACGGAAAAATGTGGCAGCACCCTGCGACAATCGAGAATGTGGAAAAACTGAAGACGCAGGGCGTCGAGTTTATCGGTCCGGAAGAAGGAATGCTCGCTTGTGGCTACGAAGGCATCGGCCGGCTTTGGAAGGTCAACGATATCGCGTTTCGCGCCGAGTTCCTGCTCGCGCGTCAGGATAATTTGATCGCGTGAAATTTCTTGTCACGGCCGGCCCGACGCGCGAGCCGATCGATCCGGTTCGTTACATCTCGAATCGCTCCTCAGGAAAAATGGGCTACGCCATCGCCGAAGCAGCGCTCGAAGCCGGACACGATGTTGTTTTGATTTCCGGTCCAGTGAATCTCGATCCACCACGCGGCGCTCACTTCATCTCCATCTTGACCAGCGATGAAATGTACAACGCCGTTGATCGAGCTGTGCGCGATTGCGATGCTCTCGTCATGTGCGCAGCGGTTGCTGATTACAGACCGCAAAGAGTTTCCACGACGAAAATCAAGAAACATGACCAAAATCTCTCGCTTGAGCTGGTTCCCACCCGCGACATCCTCGGGTCGCTCCAGAACAAAGATCGACAATTTCTCGTTGTTGGTTTCGCTGCAGAAACAAATGATCTCGAAGCAAACGCACAAAAAAAACTTCACGCAAAACATTGCGACATCATCGTGGCGAACGATGTGAGCAGCTCAGATTCGGGGATGGAAAGCGATGAAAATGAGGTAACGATTTTATTTCGAGATGGCGAAACCAAAAAAATTCCGCGTGCGCCAAAGAAAATTATCGCGCACACGCTGGTAAAAATATTTTCAAATAGGTGAGAATAATGTTTGACAAAAAAAATGTGATGATTACTGAACTCATGTAAGTGAAGTCATTCCCAACTCTTCACACAGCTCCGCACGTTGCGGATTGAAAGGGGGGAATAGTCGATGGCAAAGAAAAGAAAGAAAGCAGCGAAGAAAAAATCAGCGAAGAAAAAGAGGCATTAAGGCCCGACGCTTGATAACGATCCTGAAGGCTTTCGGGATCACAACCCCTAACTTCAACCCGGGAGGAGAATTCAATTTTCCTCCCGGTTTTTTTGCGCAGACGCACAAGCCGCAACCGCGATCTAGCGCGAATGAATTTTCAACCTTCACCCTGGGAAATTATTTGGCAGAGAGAGCCGAATCCTATTAGTGGTTTGTCATGAAGCATTATCTCGACGCGGCGGAGAAAGCTGCCCGCGCCGCGGGCGAACTGCTTCGCCAAAATTTCAAACACCCCCTCCGTGTCAATTCTGCTGAAGCGCATGACATTAAACTGGAGATCGATGTTCTGGCGCAGGACTTAATTACAAAATTGCTTCTGAAAGAATTTCCTGGGCACGCGCTTTACGGCGAAGAAGGAATCGTTGGTGATCAATCAAGCGAGCATCAATGGGTTGTCGATCCACTCGATGGCACAGTGAATTATTTCTACGGCATTCCGCATTTTTGCATCTCGATTGCTTTGCGCCTTCGGGGCGAGATCATGGTCGGCGTCATCTACGATCCAATCCGGGAAGAGATGTGGACCGGACAAAAGGGAGAAACTCCTAGGTTGAATGGCCATCACTTTCACGTGAGCGAACGTGCCGACCTGGCTGAAGCGGTCATCTCGGTCGGACTTTCCAAAACCGACGACACGATTGAGGCCGGTCTGCCGCTGCTTCAACGAATGATCCATCGGGTGCGCAAATGCCGCTTGCTCGGCAGCGCCGCGCTCGACATGGCCTATGTCGCCTGCGGACGTCTCGACGCTTACATCGAACAGGGAATCAGTCTTTGGGACATCGCCGCGGGTTGGCTCTTGATTGAAACCGCCGGTGGAACTGTCGATCTTCGTCCGCGCGAGGATATGAAAGACAAATACAGAATTGTCGCCTCGAATGGCGCAATCGACCTAAAACTCTGACTAATGATTCGATGTGGAATCGGTTATGACGTGCATCGCCTTGCGAAAGGGCGAAAACTGATCCTCGGTGGAGTCGAGATTACGCACACGCACGGACTTGAAGGACATTCGGACGCAGATGTGTTGTCGCACGCAATCGCTGATGCGCTGCTGGGTGCGATTGGCGCGGGCGATATCGGCCAACATTTTCCAAATACTGATGAATCAATCCGCGGCATGAGTAGCATCGACATCTTGAAACGCGTCGCCGCACTGCTCGCCGAAAACAAAGCACGGGTCGTGAACGTGGATTCAACCGTGATTACCGAAGAGCCGAAAATCGCCCTGCACATTCCAGCGATGCGAAAAATAATCGCGCAAGCGATTGCCGTAGATGGGTCGCGCGTTGGCGTGAAGGCGACGACGAACGAACGCCTGGGAGCAATCGGCCGCAGCGAAGGCATCGCGGCGATGGCGATTGCAACCGTCGAACAAGAGTAAGTTGTCATTCGAAGCGACGTCGAGGAATCCCTTATAGTTATTCAGCAAACAATGAGAGATGTCTCGACTCCGCTCGACATAACGAGATAGACATGCCGCTGCGGTTTTTTAACACTTACTCGCGTCAGCTCGAGGATTTCGAGCCGCGTGACACCGGACGCAAGATCGCAATTTATACCTGTGGGCCGACGGTATACAGCCGTGCACATATCGGAAATTTTCGTGCGTATATCTTCGAAGATTTGCTCCAGCGGCACCTCGAACTGCGCGGTTACAAAGTGCGACGCGTCATGAACATCACTGACGTTGATGACAAGACGATCCGCGGCGCTCGTGAGGCTGGAATTCCCCTCACAGAATCTACTGCGCAATTTAAAGAAGCGTTCTTCGAAGATATCGAAACATTGCGGATCAAACGGGCAGATGAGTTTCCCGCCGCCACCGACCAGCGTTACATCGATAAGATGATTGAGATGATCGCCACCCTCATCTCGCGCGGCCTCGCTTATCAGGCGGAAGACAAATCGGTTTATTTTCGCATTAACAAATTTCCGAATTACGGAAAACTCGCCCATTTCGATCTCACTCAATTGCAATCGACCGGCCGGGTGAAACACGATGAGTATGACAAGGAACACATTGGCGATTTCGCACTTTGGAAAGCGTGGGACGAAGAAGACGGCGACGTCGGCTGGGAAAGTCCGTGGGGTCGCGGCCGTCCCGGCTGGCACATCGAATGCAGTGCGATGGCGACCGCGTTACTCGGCGATCAGATCGATATCCACTGCGGCGGCATCGATAACATTTTCCCGCATCACGAGGCGGAGATCGCCCAGACGGAAGGCGTCACCGGAAAAAAATTCGTGCGCTACTGGCTTCACTGCGCGCATTTGCTAGTCGATGGACAGAAGATGTCCAAATCGCTCGGCAATTTCTACACACTTCCGAACCTCCTGGAGAAAGGATACACCGGGCGCGAAATTCGTTATGCGCTGATGCGTGTGCACTATCGCGCCCCGCTCAATTTCACCTGGGAGGGCATGAATGAAGCGCGCGAGTCGTTAGCCCGCATCGATGAGTGGCTGACGCGACTTCGCGAAACCGCTGCCAAGAGGACCGGCAAGGAAAAAAACAAAACACAACCCGGCCAGCAATTTGAACAAGCGCTTGATGACGACCTGAACATTTCCGCGGCGCTTGGATTCTTATTTGAATCGATTCGGGAAACGAATCGCGCGATGGATGAAAATGAACTGGACGCTGCAACCGCAACCGAATGGCTGAATTGGTGGGAGCGCGTCAACAGCGTCCTTGCTCTTGAACCAGTGCAAGAATCGGTGTCCGTAATTATTTCTACAAGCGGTGTCGAAGGGAAAGCGGCGGTAGGCTCAGGTCGGGTAATAATCGAAGAAGCGATTCCGCCAGACGTCGCAAGGTTGGCCGAAGCGCGTGCGCAAGCGAGGCTTGCAAAAGACTGGCGAAAAAGTGATGAATTGCGCGATGAGCTAAGCGCTCGCGGCTGGGAAGCGCGCGACACCAAGGATGGACAGAAAGTCACACGGCGCGCAGGCGGTTAGCTCTCAACCGATGTTTGCGACTGCTGAATTTCTTAACCTCGAGCATACGGCCCATCCGAAATTGTTCGAGAACCAGAATTACGTCTGGGACGCGCTCAAACAAATTGCGAGTTACTTGCAATTTCGTTTGAAGCCGGGTGTCCTCGGCCAATTAGTGGGAAAACCTTTCCTCAGCAACCACGTCTTCATCGGACGCGGAACGATTGTCGAACAAGGCGCGGTCTTAAAAGGTCCGGCGTGGATCGGCGAAAATTGTCAAATTCGCAGCGGCTGTTACGTCCGCGAGAACGTGATCGTCGGTGATGGCGTCGTGATGGGAAACTCGTGCGAATTCAAAAATTGCATTCTTTTCGACGAAGCACAGGTGCCTCATTTTAATTATGTGGGCGATTCCATTCTTGGTTACCACGCTCATCTGGGCGCTGGCGTGATTCTCTCGAACGTGAAGCTCGATCATGGCGAAATCGCTGTAATGGCACCCGACGGCAATATCGCCACCGGGCTCACAAAATTCG
>QHON01000183.1 GCA_003218815.1 Verrucomicrobiota bacterium | reverse complement strand
ATCTCAACGCCCGTCCCCTTATTCGAGGGTGGCAAGGACAGGTGGACCTCGATCATCCATCGGCGCTCTGCAAGCGGCTTGCAAACGGTCAGCTCGATATTGCCCTCGTCTCCAGTTTCGAATTTATACGCAACCCGATTTACCGAATCGTGGATGACGTTTGCATTTCTTCTGCCGGACCGGTTTACAGCGTGGTCGTCGCGCATTCTGGGGACATTTCCGGGATCGATGAAATCGAGCTCGATCCGGCAGCTGAAACTTCCGGCAACTTGTTGCGATGCTTGCTCGCAAAATTGAATTTAGCTCCGCGCTTCATCCGTTCATCGACGTCTCCGATTACTGCTCGGCGTGCCCGCCTGCTCATCGGCGATCAGGCGATTCGCTTTCGACAAGAGCATCCGACGGAATTTCACTTTTGGGACCTCGGCGAACAATGGAACAAATTTGCGGACCTACCGTTCGTGTACGCCCTGTGGCTGGTTCGGCCTGAAATGATCGACGCAGAGCCGGTCGCGAACCGATTGCGTGCATTGCGCGATGAAAACCTGACAAACATCGACAGCTTGATTGCGGACGAAAAAGATTTCGATCACGACTTTTGTTCCCGCTACTATCGGGAAAACTTGCGATTCCGCTTTGGAAAAAGGGAAAGAGAAGGTCTGAGGATCTTCGAAAAGTTATGCGAAGAGCATGACCTTATTCAAAAACGCGACGTCAAGTTCGAGCTCGTGTAGGTAATAGGGCGCGGCACGGAATCCCTCCGGCGAACGAGAAGCTAATTGCTCGTCCCAAAAGGGTGCCAAACGATTGGAGGTGTTCGTTTAATTCGACAACGAAGCCAAGGTCTAACTCTGCGGCTTGCCTAGGCCAAGGTCGAGATCTTTGAGCCGCCAGCCCAGCCCGGTGAAACGGAATCGAAGTTTGATTCCCTCCCGATCAACCACAAAAGTGCGCGGGCTCATGAAGAAGGCGTATCTTAGCTTTGACCAGTTAAGACCTTTAACATTGGGTGCCTGCTGCGGAAGCTTCAGATCCTTCAGAGCCGATGGATTAGCGATAAGCATCGCCAGGCCATCTGGAGTAGCATAAGCATCAACGAGCGCATCGATCAGGGTCGGGCCGAGCTTACTCCATCGTTTGTGACCAGTCCCTGGATGAGAAAACCGCGCGATTAGTTGCTTTTTTAGCGATGCCCGAACGGCGGGAAAATCGACCCGCGCACTGATCGCCGCGGTGTCACCGGACCGAAGCGCGACCGTGAAGCGCCAGAATGAAAAATAGGGTGAAGCTCCGTAAACCAGCAGGACAACGACACAAATGAGAGCAGCCCAGCTTACGCGTCTCGTTTTCGAGGTTTGAGGTGACATGATAGAATTTACAGCTGAATAGTTCAGTATTTACAAATCCAGCCGTCATGGTGGCAAATCGAGAGAATAGACATTCCTTTGACCATAGATTTGTTTATTCATAAGAGAAACTCGCGTGAGATTCGTGATATCGCCAGAGTTGTTCACGAGTGTTTGCGAGTCAAGAGTGATCAGAACCAAATCGCGACCGGGAGCACTGCATCTTGTCAGGAAGTTCTCCGCGAATAAGCTGGTCGGTGCAAAGCCGATGGATCATTGCGTCGCCCGAAGAGCTAAACGGCGGCCCGTTTTCGTGGGCTGAAATATGCGGCTCGCCCTGCATCGCGCGACTGTTGATGCGCAAAGGCTTCGCGAGCGCAGATGAGGTCGAACGTTTTCTGCATCCGCGTTTGAAGTCATTGAGCGATCCATTTCTGCTGCCGAACATGCAGGCGACTGTCGACCGAATTCTCGACGCGCTAGATCACCATGAGCACATCGTTCTTTTCGGAGATTACGATGTTGACGGGGTGACTTCGCTTGTGTTGTTGGCGGAAATATTGCGTGCCCATGGTGCCGTCCCAGACTTATTTTTGCCGCTGCGAGTGGAGGAAGGCTATGGATTGAGCGCCGAAAGCATGGAGCGCTGTCTTGAGCAACATCGGCCGCGGTTATTGATTGCGGTCGATTGCGGCACTTCGTCGGTTACCGAGATTGCCGAGATCAATTCACGCGGCGTGGACGTGATCGTGCTTGATCATCACGAACCGAAGTCGGTGCTGCCCGATTGCGTCGCTGTCGTAAATCCAAAGATCGATCCGCAATCCCCGTTCAATTATCTTTGCAGTGTCGGAATCGTCTTCAAAGTGTGTCACGCACTTCTTAAGACTCGGCCGCTGGATGGATTTGATCTTAAAGCCAGACTTGATCTGGTCGCGCTCGGGACGGTGGCCGACATCGTCCCTTTACGAGGGGAGAATCGCACCTTTGTGCAGCGCGGCGCGATTGAAATCGCAAGATCAACAAGGCCGGGTTTGAGAAAACTGATCGAGATTGGCGGAGTTCGGCCACCGATTTTGGCTGACGATATTGGATTTCGGATCGGGCCTCGACTGAACGCAGCTGGGCGATTAAGCACTGCGGAAAGATCAATGCAACTTCTTCTTGCAAAAGATGAAACTGAAGCTGGCGCCCTTGCTGATTTTCTCGATAAGCAAAATCGCGAGCGACAGGAAATCGAAAAGCAAGTCTTCCTGGCGGCGGAAGAGCAAATCAGCCGTGAGTATGACTCAGCGCGAGATGCGGCGATCGTCGTCAGCGCGCAGGGTTGGCATGTAGGCGTGCTGGGAATTGTCGCCTCGCGAATTTCGCGCAAATATCATCGGCCATCGATCGTGATCGGGTTTGAGGCGAACGGAATCGGAAAAGCAAGCGGCCGCAGTATCGAAGGGTTTAACTTGGTTGAAGCGTTGAATCGCTGCGCGGGATCGCTGGAGAAGTTCGGTGGCCACGAAATGGCGGCCGGCTTAACGATTCGCCAAGAGAAAATCGACGTATTCGCTGCGGAGTTCCGTCGGATTGCGCGCGAGCTGCTCTCGGATGAATGTTTGCAGCCCTGTTTGCTCCTCGATCACGAGATGGCCTTCTGCGATCTCACCTTCGATCTTCTCCGCTGGCACGAGATGCTCCAACCGTTTGGCAACGGAAATCCGCGCCCGCTTTTTTTTGCGCGCGAAGTCGAGTCGGTTGCGACCCCGCGCGTGGTAAATGACAAACATCTGGTCCTGCGTCTGCGCCAGCGCAATTATCATCAGCGGGCGGTTTATTTCGACGCCGCGAACGCGCCGCTTCCGCCGACGCCGTGGGATATCGCATTCCGGATTCGAGCGGATGAATACGAAGGCGAAACCCGGTTGGGCATGCAGATTCAGGCGCTGCGAAAAGCTGCTCCAATCGACTAATGGAAATCTCGCAACCGCTCGCCGAGCTGGATTGGATCCCGCGACCGCGTTTACTTGCGCTGCGTCGACTCCGGATCGAGACAGTAGAAGATTTACTGACTCATTTCCCGCGGCGTCACGAAGATCGACGTGAGTTTCCGGAATTTCCACGGGAAGAGAGCGATTTTCCGATCTGTCTTTGCGGCGACGTGACCAAAACTTCACTGCGCCGTTTTGGCGGCTGGAAAAAGATTTTCGAGGCGACGCTTCAGGAGCCAAAATCAAATGTTTTGAGCGAACCCGTGGTCTGCCGCTGGTTCAACTTGCATTACGTCCAAAAGATGATCGCGACAGGGCAGCGCCTTGTTGTTTTTGGCAAACCGCGTTTGCGCGGCAAACGGATTTGTATGGACCATCCGGAATTCGAGGTGATTGAGAACGACGAGGAGATCTCGATCCATTTTCGGCGCATCACTCCGATTTATCCTGCCACAGAAGGTATTTCACAGCGGGTCTTACGGAGCATCATCTACCGGCTGTTGAATGAAATTTCCGATGAGCTATTGGAAGCGCCAGCGCCGGTTGATCTTGTTCAAGGAGAAAAGCGTGATGCGATTCGCGCGATCCATTTTCCGGAAAGCTGGAAAGCCCGTGACGCCGCGCGCGAGCACCTAGTTCTCTCCGAATTCTTCGCGATGCAAATGCTGATCGCATCGCGACGCTCAGAGTCGTCCACTCGTGTTAGTGAATCGCATTGCGGATCCGGCACGATGCTCGACAAATTCGTGAATGCGTTACCATTCGAGTTGACTGGCGCCCAATTAAAAGTGATCGCCGAAATAAGGCGCGATCTCGCGGCGGGCCGTCCCATGAACCGTCTGTTGCAAGGCGATGTGGGTTCGGGCAAAACGGTGGTCGCCATTGCGGCGATCCTGCTCGCAGTCGAATCTGGTTTCCAAGCCGCGTTTATGGCGCCGACACAAATTTTGGCTGAGCAACATTATACCTTGTTGGGGCGCTGGCTCGAACCGCTTGGGATTCGCATTGCGCTCCGAACCGCGGCGCGACAGGAGGAAACTTTTCTCCCGTTGATTGCTGGCGACGAGAATGCGGATGTAATCATCGGCACGCATGCGCTGCTTTACGACACCGTATCCTTCTCCAATCTCGGACTGGCAGTAATTGACGAGCAGCACAAGTTCGGAGTTGCCCAACGCGCTCGATTAACGGCCCGTGAGCCAGCGCCTGACACACTGGTTATGACTGCTACGCCGATCCCGCGAACCCTCACGATGACCGTTTACGGCGATCTCGATGTTTCAATCATCGACGAGATGCCGCTTAACCGGGGAAAAATAGTTACCGCGGTGCGTGATAACTCAAAGCTTGGCGAGGTTCTCAGCTTTTTACGAACACAGTTAGAGAAGGGACGACAGCTCTACGTGATTTATCCGCTGATTGATGAGAGCGACAAATTGGACGTGAAAGCGGCGTCGGCAGAGTATGAATTGTGGCGAGAGCGATTGCGTCCGGAACCCTGTGAATTACTTCACGGTCGCATTCCAGCGCCGGAGAAACAGGGGACTATGGAGCGTTTTCGTCGTGGGATAACCAAGGCCTTGATCAGCACAACTGTAATTGAAGTGGGTGTTGATGTTCCAAATGCCGCCGTGATGCTGATTGAAAACGCGGAACGGTTTGGGCTGTCGCAGCTTCATCAGCTTCGCGGACGCATCGGACGTGGCGAGCACAAGTCATATTGCATTTTACTAACGTCGGATAAATCAAAAGAGACGGCGGCAAAGCTCGCTGTTTTAGAAAGAACAAACAACGGCTTTGAAGTGGCCGAGGCCGATTGGGACCTGCGCGGGCCGGGTGATTTGCTCGGGACGGCGCAGAGCGGCTTGCCAGCGCTTAAGATTGGCAATTTGAAGACCGACGCAGGCTTGATGCGACGGGCCCGCGCGGCGGCTATGTCAATCTTCGATACAGATCCGCGTCTGGAACTGGCCGAGAATCAACGTTTCCGGCGTTTAATTGTCGAACAACAGGGACGCACTTTTTCGAACGTTAGCTGATGAAAAATCTCGCGAAATTCTTCCTTTTTGTCCTGCTGATTAGCGCAGGAATTTCTGTTCTGTATGACTATCGTCTTAAACATGGGACGTTGAATTTGGCTTCGGGGCGAACGCCGGAAAAGTACACGCTGGCTTCGACGCCGAATGTAGATCCAAAGCAAGTCGCATCGCTTGAGGCGTTGAACCGGGAGCGCCGCGCGCTCGTCAGCAGCGTGATCCCGTCCGTCGTCGCGGTGAAAACGTCCAAGAAGATCGACGTCCGTCGGCAATACGGCCTCGATCCGTTCGAGTTTTTCTTTCGCAACCAGCAAAGGCAATTCCGGAACCCAAACGACGAGGCCCTGGTGCAAAATGCGCTCGGCTCAGGTGTGATTGTGACGAATGAAGGGCATATCATCACGAATAATCACGTTGTCGATCAAGTGGATGAGATTGAAGTGCAACTGAGCGATGGTCGGACCAAGAAAGCGCGCTTGGTGGGTGCGGATTCTCAGGTCGATCTGGCTGTGCTTAAGATCGATGATCCCGGCGTCAAACCTCTCAAGTTGGCGGATTCCGACATGGTACAGGCTGGGGACTTTGTTCTGGCCATTGGTAATCCATTCGGATTTGAGGAAACCGTGACTGACGGCATCATTAGTTCGAAGGGGCGACCAAATCGCACGGACGCGTTCGGCGATCTGCTACAAACCAATGCGGCAATCAATCCCGGGAATAGCGGCGGCCCGCTGATCAATTTGCGCGGGGAAGTAATCGGCATCAATACGGCGATCATTTCGCGTAGCGGCGGTTCGCAGGGAATTGGCTTCGCTATTCCGTCGAACACGGTCCGTACCGCCCTTGAGAGCCTGTTGAAGCAGGGCCGGATCATTCGCGGTTACCTTGGCATCCTGTCGCGCGCCCTCCAGCCAGGCCAGAACGGCCCTGACACCGAAGGCGTTGTTGTCGATGACGTAGTGCCCGGATCGCCTGCAGCCGAGGCGCAATTGCAAAAGGGTGATGTGATTCACAAATTCAACGGCCACGAGGTCAAGAATTTTCCCATGTTAAGAAGTTTGGTTGCGCAGGCAGAGCTGAATAAAAAAGTTGAGCTGGAAATCATGCGCGGGGGAAAGTCGCTGAACGTAGCGACGCAGATCAAAGAGCAGCCGGTCGATTATCAAACAACAGGCGTTCTTCCTCGACAAACCCAGCCGCAGACCCCACCGGAGCCGAACAGTCCGCAGACCCCACCGGAGCCCAACAGTCAGCCAGAAGCAAATGGCCCCCTCGCGTCAATTCATGTCGCGGACCTGAGTCCGGAGATGGCGCGCCAGCTCGATCTGCCGAGTAATGTGCAA
>QHON01000182.1 GCA_003218815.1 Verrucomicrobiota bacterium | reverse complement strand
CACGATAGCGATAAGTGCGAATTTCGACGAACGCCGGATGCGGCTCCTTGCGGATGGAATTCACAATCTCGCCGATCTTATCGCGGACTTCGCGGAAGTTCATTCCATCGACAATCTCACCGGGGATGTCGTAGCCCTCCGCCCGATCGACAATCTGCTTGAGCGATGTCGATCTTTTCACCGAGGTACCCATGGCAAAGAGGTTATTTTCGCAAATGAAAACGATCGGCAACTTGAAAAGCGCAGCTAGATTCAAGGCTTCGTGGAAAGAGCCCTGATTGATGGCACCATCCCCGAAGAAACAGAGCGTTACGCGATCTTCGCCGCGGTACTTAATCGCGAAGGCTAGTCCAACCGCCAGTGGGACGTGGGCGCCGACAATCGCGTGTCCGCCGTACATGTGATTTTGCCGATTAAAGAAATGCATCGAACCGCCCAAGCCTCGCGAACAACCGGTTTCTTTTCCAAAAAGCTCCGCCATACACGCCTCGGCGCTCGTTCCACGAGCAAGAGCATGCGCGTGATCGCGATAAGCGGTGATGACATAATCATCGTCGCGCACCGCCGCGATTGCGCCGGCGACAACGGCCTCCTGACCGATATAAAGATGACAAAATCCGCCGATCTTCTGCGCTTGATACTGCTGACTGGCGCGTTCCTCAAAACGCCGGATCAATAGCATCAGCGAGAGCATCTCGACTTCGTCGCGCTGCTCTACCGACTGCATGGCGGTCACGCCGTGCGCGGAACCGCGGCGCGGGCGTGCGGCCTCGCAGACCTTCGGCCGAAGTTCATGGAAAAAACAAAAAGTAGAGTGAAAAGAAGATCGCTGATGAGTGAATTACGGAAAAACATCCAGCTCGGCGTCGCGCTGTACTGGGGCAGTCCAGCTGTGAGCGCCTGAATGAGCCCTCCCAAATTTTTCGCGTAGCCTGGATCGCTTAGCCACGAGAATGCGTTCGTGATCGCGTAAAAAATTGTGGATCCAACGACTGAAGCCGGCAAAAGCGTCTTCAGGGAAGGGCGATACTGCAAGAGAAGCCCGATCCATCCGACCAAGGCCAATGCGAAATAGCGACAGAGAATTTGCGGATCGAGCAACGGCGCGCCGTAGCGAAAATTAAGCACCGCGTCGGAAATAAAAAGGGTAACAAGCGGCACCGCGAATTTATATTTTTTTGGAAAGTACGCTGCGCTGCAGAGGGCGATAGCCGCGAGCGGCGCGAAATTGGAAAGCCAGCTTGCACCGGAATGAATCAAAAGGCCTGACGTCACGCGATAAGCGACCGCCGAAAATACGAGAAAAAGAGCCGGAATCATTCGGAAGAATCTAGCCGTCTGGCGACAGATGCAAAGGCGATTTGCTCCGGGGGGCTCTGATGAACCGCGCCGCAGGTTCAAGAATCGACTCTAACGCTACTTCGTGGATGCGGCGGCGAGCGCTTTGTTGAGTCGCGCTTTGCGGCGTCTAGCAGCATTGCGATGAACGATCCCGCGTTTTGCAGCTTTATCGATCGCCGAAATGACCGCGCGAACTCCATCCAAGTTGGGCATTTCCGAGGAGCGTACGTGCTTTTGCATCGTGCGCAGATGTGTCACCACACTGCGATTGCGGAGTGAGCGCTTCAATGTCTGGCGCGTGCGCTTGGCGGCTGATCTTGTGTTGGCCATCGATTACAAGAAATTGTGGACGTGGACGCTCGCGGTCGCAATTGCGATTGTCAAGGGCATGGCCGCCCAAATGGTGCCTACGGGATGGATTATTCTTAAGCGCGCGGACTGAGGGCGGTTACCGCGCCCTTATTCAGCACCGGTGGCGCTTTATCTGTCGGATGCGCAATAGACTCGCGCGTTGTGTTCGTTTGTTCGCCGCGAGCTTGGCTTTTTCGCCGCTCTGCAGCGAGCGCTCCCCCCATTCGCATTTGCTCGATCGTGAGTGAAGTTGAAGTCGAGCTGGAGCCAAGTTGATTCTGGCTATTCGTTTTTTCAACTGCTGCGACTAGCGTATTATTCGATGGTAGCGGCGTGGCCTTTGGCACTTTGGGCAAATGATCGGGAACAATCTGGACAATCGATCCGAGTGTAAGCTGATTATAAAGAGCAGCGATGTCGCTCGATTTCATGCGAATGCAACCGTAGCTGGCGGGACGACCGATGTTCTTCTCCTGCGGCGTGCCATGGATGTAAATGCAGCGACTAAAGGCATGCGCGTTTTGGGCTTCAAGTCCGCGCAGCCAAATGATGCGCGTAATCACCGGATCGCGGCCGGGAGCATCTGGCGCGAGAATTTCCCCCGTAAACCGGCGATTATGAAACACGGCACCGATCGGTGCGTGATCTCCGATTTTTTGCGCGACGGCGAGGTAACCGAGAGGAGTTGTCATTCGTCCCCAATAATCGCCCAGCCCGAACATCGAAGTGGAAATAGGATAAGTCGCGATCTTGCCGCCATTTTGTAGAAGCATCAACTTCTGATCGCTTACGCTGATTACGAGCCGTGTTGAAGGGTCGACGACTTGTGTGGCAAAAAGCCCGGGAGCAACTGAAATTAAGCTGAGAATTAGAACCAAGCTCCGACGCATGCGCACCTTTTTACTCGACAATTTGGATTTTGTCACGCGGGAATTGCGGTGCCCGCCCGTGAGCTGCCAAAACTGATCTTTGGCCAGCGAGTGGCCAGCGAAGATAGACAAACATAAAGGAAACCACTCTGGAACATGAGCAGGAACGGTATTGAGATGAACTGCTCATGAACAATTGCGAACCACAGGAAGTAGGTGAAATAAATCGCGAAAGCCAGCTCGGCGAGCGGGAGCGCCGATTTGAGCGGCCTGTATTTGCAGGTCCGCCACGGTTGTGATTTGCGTTCGATACCGTACTTGGGCGTGCGGGTGAAATCGGATTTGTGATTGAAGAGAGCCTCGAGCACGGCGCGCGCGTTGTTGAGCGAGAGACCAACGCCGAGGGCGAGCAAACATGGCAAAAATAGAATCTCTTTCATCCACGTGCGTGGATGTAACTCGCGTTGGGCGCAAAAATAAAATACCGCGACCGATCCCGATGCTGCGACAAATATCGGGACATCGATTAAAAGGGTCCGAAGCCAGCCGCCGTGGGGAGCCCCGGTAGAGGGATGCAGAAGGATGCATAAAAAGGCAAGCAGCAAGTAGGCGAAGTTCGACATCAAGTGACATGTAGCTTCAAGTTTGATCGGAAATGGCAATCGGCTGCGCCAAATCGTGGGCAACAATTTTTTGCAGGTTTGGATGGATCCCTTTGTCCAGCGATGTTGCTGAGACTTAAATCCGTTCATGTCCACTGGCAGCTCAGCAGGAGTCACAACGCCGGACAGAAAAATAAATTTCCAGCCCTCAAGCTGAGCGCGATAGCTCAGGTCGAGATCTTCGCAGAGGGTATCGTGCTGCCAGCCTCCGCCTTGTTCAATACACGTGCGCCGCCAAAGACCGGCGGTCCCGTTAAAGTTGAAAAAGCGGCCACTCCGGCTGCGAGCGGTCTGCTCAAGCAAAAGATGCCCATCGAGAAAGATTGCCTGCATGCGGGTAAGCAGCGAATAACCGCGATTTAAATGCCCCCATCTGGTCTGAATCATTCCTATTTTCGGATCGGTGAAGAAATGGATTGTACGTTTTAGCAAATCCGGTTCTGGAACAAAATCAGCATCAAGGATACAAACGAATTCGCCTTCCGCGGCTTCGAGTCCCACGGCCAGCGCACCCGCCTTGAAACCCGTGCGATCAACCCGGTGAATCCGTTGAACATTGAAACCGCGCCCGCGTAATTCGGCCGTGCACGACGAGACAATCTCACGCGTATCATCAGTCGAATCATCGAGCACCTGGATCTCGAGAAGCTCCCTCGGATAGTCCAACTCGCTGACCGAGCGAAGCAAGCGCTCGACCACGTAAATTTCGTTGAAGATCGGCAATTGCACGGTCACTTTTGGCAGTTGCTCAAACTGTCGGTCCGGGACCGGTTCTCGCTTCCTGTTTTTGAGAAACAGATAAATGATGAAGTAGCGATGGATACCGTAAGCCGAAAGACCGATGAGCACACTCAAATAGCAGATCGTCCAAATAATGTGTCCGAGGCTTCCTTGCATGGGAGTTTCCGCAGCTGCCAGTGGTTAAGGCAACAAGGGCGACATGATGCCGTTTCCAGCATGTGCGTCAAATCAAAAAAATCGTACGTTTGGCCCTAAAAATGGCGATCGTAGCGCGAAAAAAGCATCCGGGCATAGTGCAGAGAGTGAGAATGTTCTGTTCATTGTCGATCTTCGTAATTGCCAGTGCGACCGGCCTTGTAAGACCCGTGATGGCGCAAGCGGAACCGCTCACCGAACAGGGATACGAGCGCGGGGAATTGGGCGCGAATCCTTATACCGTGCCGTCGATCGCGCGCATTTCCAGCAGCTCGATGATCTTAGACCACTGCCTTTTGAGCAATTGCAGCGAGAGTTTTCCAAAGCGAGTCCAATCGAGTTGGATTTTTGACCGCAACGGGCGAAGAACCGCGAATTAAATATCGCAATTCGTGAAACGGACTAAGCAAAACTGCTGTCGACATTCGCCTTGCCTGAGGCGGCAACCAGGTTAATTGGTGATGAGCCGATTTTTCGCAGACCACTGGGATGCAATTGCGCGATAGATTTAAGAAACAGAGACGCGGCCGTTTCGAACGCTTGAAGATCATCTTTCCGATCCTTCTGGCCGGATGGATCCCGTCGATCTTAACACTGGTCGTTTCCTACACGATCCTGACAAAGACTCTTGAATCACGAATTCTGCGGGATCGGCAAACATTCATTCAATTAGTGGGCCATCTCGTCAACCATGACCTCAGCCGGACCAGTAGTATCATTGAGTACTATCAGACGCTGCCAGAGTTCGCGAAAATCTTGAGCGCGCCGAATCCCCAGGCTGCGGCTGAACAATGGCTCAGCTCAGCATTTTACGCCCATCCGCTTATCGACGGAATGTTCATGACAGCGCCCGACGGCCGTCTTATCGCATCGATCCCGAACGATCCGGATTTGATCGGCAAAGATTTTGGTTCCGAGCAATGGCGGGAGCAAGCGCAGGCGTTAAACGGAGCTTTCGTCTCGGCGGTTCATCGACGCTTGCCAGATCAGCGTATGGCGACCGATATCGTCGGCGCGGTGCGGGCCCCGGAACGCAAAATCGTCGGCTATCTCGGGATCTCCGTGTTGGTGGAAAGAATCGGGCGACGTTTAGCCACGATTGAGTTCGCCGATCAGTCCCTCTGCCAAGTATTCGATCAAAATGGCACCGCACTTTTCGCGAAGGATTTTCAGCCGAACCCCGGCACCGTTTCTCCGGAGGGCGAAATCTTCATGAAGGAGATCCGCGAGAGCAGCAAAAGCGGGCATTTCGAGCGGCGGGGCAATCTTTATTCTTTCAGTCCGATCGAATCGACCGGCTGGGTGGCTGTGGCTGAGCAACCAAAAGCAATCGCTTACAAACCAGTCCATGACCTGCTGGGACGAATGACTGTCCTCGCGGCCTGGCTAATCGTGCTCACGGCGATTTTCGCGTGGCTCGGGAGCACGTTTTATCAACGCCAAACCGAAGCCACCCGGCGCATCGAGCGTGAAGTCATCTTTAATGAAAAGATCCTGGCGAATATGCCCAGCGGCATCGCTTTTATCGATCCGACTTCTCGCCGTTTTCTCCAAGCGAACGATGCTTTCGCGCAAATGGTGCAGCGTTTTGGAACTTTGCCGCCCGGTCGCGACGTCACGGAAGCAACTTATGATGATGTGAAGATCGCCCCCGCGGGAGCGATCGAGAAAGTGCTTTCTTTTGGCACGCCATTTCAACTGATCGAAGAGCCGTTAAAAGACAAAGCGGGCATGACGCACTTTGTAAATATCAACCTGCTCCGGCTGCAAGGTCCGCACCAGACCGTTCAGGGCGTACTTTATCTCCTCGAAGACAAGACGCGCGACGTTACGCTGCGCCAGGAACTGATCGGCGCAAATGCAGCAAAAGACCAGTTCCTCGCGCTGCTCTCCCATGAGCTGCGCAATCCCCTCTCGCCTGTGATCGCGATGGTGGGCGAATTGGAAGCGAACATTCCAGATTCCCGTCCGGTGCGGGAAGCGCTCGAGGTCATCCGACGCAATGTTGAACTGGAAGCGCGATTGATCGACGACTTACTCGATGTAACGCGGATCGCAAAAGGCAAGCTGCAGTTAAGCTTTGAAATTATTTGCGTCCATGAAATCCTGCAGCGCGCGCACGAAATTTGCCGCGACGACATCGCCGCCAAGGATCTTCAAGTGGAATTTCGGCTCCGCGCCGCTCAAGCCCATGTCGAAGGAGATCCAGCGCGTTTGCAGCAGGTGTTTTGGAATCTCATCAAGAACAGCGTGAAATTCACCCCGGAAAAAGGCGGTATTATTATTGAAACCGTTAACCCGACATCGGAGGAGATTGAAATCCGAATCAGAGATACTGGCATTGGGATCGAGCCGGAAAAGATCGACAAAATTTTCAACGCTTTCGAACAGGGCCAAATCGCCATCACCCGCCGTTTTGGCGGTCTTGGTCTCGGTCTTGCCATCTCGAAAGCGATGGTTGATGCGCATGGCGGAAAAATTCGGGTCGAGAGCCCGGGAAAGGATCGTGGCTCGACTTTTTCGCTAAACTTGAAGACGGTGTCCGCACCCTCCGCGGCGGGCGACGGAGCGGAGGAGGGTCCGTCTGCCACCAGGGAAGGTGAGCCGAGACTGCCCACGCTTCGGCGCGTTCTCGTGGTGGATGACCATCGGGATACTTGCACTGGGATGAAGATGATGCTCGAACGTCGCGGCTACGAGATTACAGTGGCTCATTCCGCCGAGCAGGCTGTGGAAAAGACCCACGAACAGGATTTCGACCTGCTCATCAGTGACATCGGACTACCGGATCGCAGCGGCTATGATCTAATGCGCGAATTGCGAGACAGCAAAGGCTTGCTCGGAATTGCACTCAGCGGCTTTGGAACAGAACACGACGTAAGCGAAGCCCGAGCGGCGGGCTTCTCTGAGCATCTCACCAAGCCGATCAATTTTGAGCGGCTGGAAGAGGCGATCCAGAATCTGCTCGAGCTCGAGCCGACCGCCGGAGCGTGAGCTTCGCCGATTTAGGACCCACGTTATCCGCCGTTGTGGCCCCGCGTCGCCGTGTTTTTCTGCCGGTCGGTCCGCTCGGATGCTTCCTTTAATTCTCGCGAAAGCCGCTCGACTCGCTGACGCATGATCTTGCCAGCTTTGAATTTCACAGTCGCACGGGACGGAATTACAAAGCTGCTTCCTGGCTGGTTCGGGTTTCGCCCGACCCGCGGTTTTGTCAGTCGCGGCTGAAAAACTCCGAAGTTGCGCAGTTCAACGGCTATGTTGTTGGCCAAACTGTCGGTGATTTTGTCGAGTGTCCGCTGAACGACATCGAAAACCTCATGTTGGACCATGCCGGTTTGGTTACTGATGGCGACAACGATGTCGCGTTTGGTTAGCTTTGCCATATCTATTTAGTAATCGCTTCACGCTGGCGTGCTGGTGGCTAAATTAAGCACAAAAAAAGATTTTTCTTACCGGCTAACCTCTTCGACAACAGGAGCAAGCGCATTGGCACGTTTTGGCGGCTGGAAGTATTGGAAGGCGATCGATCATTCCAGGAAACCAGATCGAGTCACTTAAAAAACCTCCGTTCGCCTCTATCCTTACTTTCGCCAATTCCCACGCGGAGGCGGGGCCGCATAATTGTCGGGCGCAATCTCGTGCGCGGTTCGGAAATGCACTTTCGCCAATCCTCGCAAGACCTGTGGTCCATTCATTTCCACGAGCTTTTTGGCTGCCTCTTTCACATTCGCAGACACTCCGCGCTCCAAACGCAAACCGAGCTCTTTCCCTCTGCGCTCGAGCCAGTTGATAAACGCTTCGCGCGCCAGGATCGACGCCGCCGCCACCGCGATATCTGATTCCCCTTTCGTCCGTTGTTCGATGTCAATCTTTCGGCCGTGCCGCAACAGCGACTGCTCGATCACACGCGCATCCGCAAATTGATCCGACAGCGCCCGCGGGCAATCGGACTTTTTCGCCAGCAAATTCTCGATCACACGCGCGTGCCCCCAGCCGAGAAGCTTGTTCAAATTGCCAAACTTCTGGTAGAGCTCGTTGTACCTTTCCGGGCCGATCAGCACCGTCTCGATTAAACCGGCGGTGCGCTTCCGTATCGTTTCGGCCAACACCCGAATCCTTGCATCGGAACCGATTCGTTTGCTGTCTTGCACACCGGCATCGATAAGTTTGCGCGCGATGCCACGATCGACATACACTCCGGCAACCACGAGCGGTCCGAAGAAATCGCCCTTCCCGCTTTCATCTACGCCAAAGTGTGCCTCGAACATTTCCGGCGAGTGCACTTCGTCATAACCCAGCTTCGCTTCGCCCAGGATCTTTGGCTCAAGCTCAAACTGCACGAACTCTTCGGCTCCCTTACCTTGCACAAGCACCTTTGGCCCTTTTTCATAAACCGCCACACTGAGATTGTTTTTCTGCGCAAAAAAAAGCGTGTACTGCTTGGCGTTAAACTGGAATCCCGATTCGGCGAGCAGCGTGCGAAGCTTCGACGTTTGGTCTCTCGTCAGAGCATGCGTGTAGGAGTTCACTGCGTGAGACCTTAACACAGATGAAACACGGATTGCATTCCCTCAGAAGCAGCCGGCGAGACATCATCACACATCTGTGTTAATCCGTGTTCATCTGTGGACTTTCCGAAAAACCGCTTTCGTCGCACGCTGCTGAATTGGTATCGCGAGAAGGGACGGGATTTCCCTTGGCGAAGAACTCGCGATCCATATGCGATCCTCGTCTCCGAATTCATGCTCCAGCAAACCCAGGCCGCCACCGTGCTCTCTTATTATAATAAGTGGCTCCGGCGGTTCCCTGACTTCGCAACGCTCGCGCACGCTTCCGAAGCCAGCGTCTTACACGCCTGGCAGGGGCTTGGTTACTACGCGCGGGCGCGAAATCTTCTCGCCACCGCCGGAATCGTCGTGAATCGATATGGCGGCCATTTTCCACACGAAATCGCACGAATGCGCGCGTTGCCAGGCATCGGACGGTATACAGCGAACGCCATCGCGACGTTCGCATTCGATCAATCCGTCCCGATTGTTGAAGCCAACACGGTGCGGGTCTTAACCCGCCTGTTTAATTTCCAGAAGTCCATAGATTGCACCGCTGGCCGGGAAGCGCTCTGGAAGCGTGCGGCCATGCTTGTTCCAAAAAGGTCCGCCGGGATTTACAATTCTGCACTGACAGATCTTGGCGCGCTCGTATGTCTTCCGCGCCAGCCCAAATGTGAAATTTGCCCCGTCAAAAAGTTCTGCCGGGCAAGAAATCCGGAAACTCTCCCGATCAAGAAAGCTCGTCCCCCGACAAGGCAACTCCTCGAGACTCACGCTCTTATCGTTAGGGAAAGCAAAATCTTACTCGCGCAATCACGAGCCCGCTGGCGCGGGATGTGGATTTTGCCGCCGCTACAAACAAGATCGACAACCAAACACGCTGTTCACATCTCGATCTTTCCCTTTACCAATCACCGCATCATGCTTGCCGTATACAGACATCGCGTGCCTCCGAAGATATTTTCGAATCAAAAGTGGTTTGAAATTAGCGCGCTTGAGAATCTGGCCATGCCGTCACCGCACCGGCGAGCAACGCGCCATCTTCTCACCGCAGGACGAGTAGCACGGCCACGCCGGCAGCGGTCGTCAGAATTGTGATTGGGATGCCGAATCGCGCGTAATCCCAGAAACTGACTTCGATATGCTCACGCGCGGATTCGATCACTATCATATTTGCCACTGATCCGACGATCGTGAGGTTACCGGCCAAGGTTGTGGCAAGCGCGAGCACTTTCCACATCAACTCGGGCTCGGCAAACCGCGCGATCCATTTACCCGCCACCAACACGAAAGGAACATTCGAGAAAATATTCGAACCGGCCGCCGAGAACCACGCCAGGTTCCAGGTCTGCGCTGTCACACTTGATCCGAAGAGCGGTTGCAGATGCCCGTAGATCGCATCCGGCAAACCCGTATCGCTGAGCCCATCAACAACCACAAACAGGGCGGCGAAAAACACCAGCAAATGCCAATCAATCAACTTGAGCACTTCATGTGTGTCGCGGCGCGCCAGCACCATGACGAGCGCTGCGCCGGCAAGCGCAGTCCACGCCAGGTTGAGTCCAGCGAGGAAGCAGCCAAAGATCAGAACAAAAACAACGCAGACGATTCCAAACAATCCCTGGTCGAGCTTCGGGATAGCGTGAGGCGTTCGCTCGATCGCCGCTTCTCGCAGACTCCCCCGAAAACCGAAACGCAAAATTGTGAAGTTGATCGCCAGTCCGATGATCGCCACTGGCAGAAGTGAGCGCGAGAATTGCGGGAACGGAATGTGAGAGTAATGCCCAATAATCATGTTCTGTGGATTCCCTACGAGGGTGGCGACGCTGCCGATGTTCGCACTGGTCGCGAGCGCGATTAGATACGGCAGCATGGGCAGCCTGCCGCGCCGGATCACCGTGATCACGAGGGGCGTGAGCATTAGGCAAATCGTGTCATTAACCAGCAGCGCCGAGAGAATTCCCGACGTGAGCGTTAGATAAAGCAATAGCCGCTGAGGAGTTCGGGAAAATTCCAAGACAGCGTCCGCGGCCCATTCGAAAAAGTGCGCGAGATAAAGATAGGCCGAGACAAGCATCATCGCGAGCAGCAGCACTATTGTGTCGTAGTTGACCGCGCGGTAGGCGCGCTCAGGCGTCATAACACCGGTTGAGACCATCAAAACTGCGCCAAGCAACGCGGCAGCCGGACGGTTCAACGGAAGGATTTTGAGCTGCCGTCCACTAATCAGTATGTAGGTGACCGCGAAGATTATCGTTGCGACAAGCTCCTGCTCCCAGTGATTCACAGCGCGTGCATAACGGATGGCATGTCGCTTTTCAACGAGCAGAAATTTCTTTGTGAAGCTCGGGTGGAGGAGTGCATAGCCTCTTCAATCATGGTCGACTGCCGCCCAGAGCGCGCGCGGCGCTGTCTACCGCAAATCATTGTCGTCAATTTATCCAGCTGCGGAGATAAAGATGTCGATCAAACGGCCAAGCGTTTCGTTGGAACGGCTAACGCCGCTTTGCCTCTATCTTCTCGAGGATTTCGCGAGCCAGCGGCTCGTTCGGCACAATTTGCAACGTCGTTCGCAGATGCGCTTCCGCCTCATCATATCTGCCAAGTTGAGCCAGAAGCATTCCAAGGTTGCGATGGATGGCGGGGTGTTGCGGTTCCAACTCCAGCGCTCTTTCGTATTCGCGGATTGCTTCTTCATAACGCCGCATCGCTTCGTCTGGGATTGCAGGGCTCGATGCGCTGAGATTGTTAGCGGTTATTGTCAACGCGTTGGCGAGATTGGTTCGGATTATGGCGACTCTGTCGCTTGTGACGGAGGCCGATTTGGCCTCTTTCAGCTGCAACGCTTTG
>QHON01000181.1 GCA_003218815.1 Verrucomicrobiota bacterium | reverse complement strand
CTCGATGCGAGCCAGATCGTCATTGCTAAGATCGACATCGAGTGCACCGACGTTTCCTGGAGAAATTAGCGGCGTTTTGTTCCCGGAATCGGAACAATCTCTTCGCCTTGTGCCAACACCCAGGCGAGCGCGAGCTGTGCCGGCGCGCATCTTTTCTCGCGAGCAACCTCGCCAACTCGCCCCACGAGATCGAGATTGCGCTGAAAATTGTCTCCCTGAAACCGCGGTTTCGTAAGCCGAAAATCGTCTTCCGGTAAATCCTCCGGTTTTTTAATTTTACCGGTCAAAAATCCGCGTCCTAGCGGGCTGTAGGGAACAAAACCGATTCCTAGCTCGCGGCTCCGCCGTAGCGCCGACCGTCTCTTCTCGGCTTGTCAGAAGCGGGCGCCGAGACGCAACGCGGTGATCGGATGAACGGCATTCGCGCTCGATCCGATGCTGATAATACAGATCGATTACGTCCACCCCGAGTCGACGCAAGCTGCCTTCGCATGCCTGGCGCACTTAATCTCGTTTACCGCTAATTCCGCGAAACTCAGGCTTGGCCCACCAAGATGCGAACCGGCAATGTAGATTTTCGATTTGTGAAAAACTAGAGCAGCCGCGTCTTATAATTTCGTTAAGATTCGCGGATCATCTTCATTGCGGTCGTGAAATCGTCGGGTAACGGCGCTTCGAAGCTTTTCGAATCTCCGCTACGTGGATCTCGAAATCCAAGTTTCCAGGCATGCAGCATGTGTCGCGGGAAATTTTTCGCTAAGTGCGCCGCATAAACTTTGTCGCCGAGCACTGGGTGCCCGAGGTGATGAAGATGCACTCGAATTTGATGGGTGCGTCCACTATACAACCGGCATTCGACCAGGCTCGCCTGATCCCCTGAGCAAACGACGCGATAATCAGTCTTGGCCGGGCGTCCCCGCGCTGAAGCCACGCTCATTCGTTGTCGATGCACGGGGTGTCGGCCAATTTTTTCTTCGATTACGCCCGCGGCTTTGCGCAATTTTCCGGCGACGAGGGCGAGATAAATCTTTTCGACTGACCGCTCTGCAAATTGCCTCGACAATTCTCGATGCGCCCCATCGTTTTTCGCTACGACAAGACATCCGCTCGTCTCTTTGTCGAGACGATGAACGATTCCGGGTCGCTCTTTGCCACCGATTCCCGAGAGGGTCGGGCAATGGCTGAGCAATGCGTTGACCAAAGTGTGTTGCCGATGACCAGCGCCCGGATGGACGACGAGCCCCGGCGGTTTATTGATGACAATGATATCTTTGTCTTCGAATAGAACCTCGAGAGGAATCGGCTCCGGTTGATTGTCGATCTTTTCGAGCGGCGCCTCGGTCAACTCGATTTTATCCCCGCTCCGCACAAGATGGCGCGGTCGCGTCGTTGCGCCGTTCAGTCGGACGAATCCGGTCCGGACCAATTGCTGGAGTCGCGAGCGCGAATATTCCGGAAGTTTGTTTGCTAAAAAACGATCAAGACGAATCTTGGCCTCATTTTCTGGCACGACAAATTGGATGGTTATTGAGCTTTTCGTGGGTGTTCTCAAATGACTGCCGCCATCTCGTTGCTCTGAAGTCTCTGAATGTTACAGTCGGTTTCGATGGCTGTTGAAGGGAGCACGCGATGACACAGGCATGCCCGGCCTGCGGCACGGCGATCGATACAACCGACGCGGAACCACTGGCCCGAGTGGCCTGTCCCAGGTGCGGTGAAAAAATGCGAGTGGAACGAACGTTCGATCATTTCGTACTGCTTGATACGCTTGGCCTTGGTGGAATGGGGACGGTTTATAAGGCGCGTGACACCCTCTTGGACCGTTTGGTGGCGCTGAAACTGCTGCGCAAAGATCTCGTCGGCGATAAGGACCACACTTCCCGATTGCGAGAAGAAGCACGTGTTGCCGCCTCGGTGAACCATCCCAATGTCATACAGGTCTTCTCATCCGGAACAGATCATGGCCAATTTTATGTTGTGATGGAGCTGGTTGATCATGGAACTCTCGATGATCTCATCGAGAAGCGAAATCGGTTGTCGGAAGAGCAAGTGCTTGAGTCCGGCATTCAAGTTGCGAAGGGACTGCGTGCAGCATATCGGCAGGGCCTTATTCATCGTGACGTGAAGCCAGCCAACATTTTATTTGTCGACGAACAGACAGCGAAGATCAGCGACTTCGGTCTGGCGGGCGCGGCCACGCAGAAATCCGAAACAAGAGAGGAGATTTGGGGCACGCCATACTATGTCGCGCCAGAGCGATTAAACAATGCGCCGGAGGATTTCCGCAGCGATATTTATAGTCTCGGCGCAACTCTTTTCCATGCTGTCGCAGGAAAAGCGCCAATTGAAGGCGATACAAATTCGGCCGTGGCGCTGCTCGATCTAAAAAGCCGACCGCTCGATTTGCAAACTGTCGCGCCAGATGTTTCTGCGGCGACAGCCGGCGTTTTTCAGCGCATGATCGCGCCTGACCCGGCGCGACGTTTTTCGTCCTACGACGAGTTGATGTCAGAGATGGAGCGGGCACAGTGCGCGCTCACGGGCTTGGATCCTGTCGAGGTTGCGCCCAGCCGACCGCGGTGGTGGTCTTTAATTTCCGGGGCGCTGCTTATCGCGCTGGTGGCAACAGCGATCTTCTTTCTTGCGCGCAAACCGCACGAGAATGTTCCGGCCAGGGCGTTGCCGGCACCATCGGGTCCGTTGGTCGAGCTCAACGGAAAGGAGAAGAGCCCAGCGGGTCGCGTGGTAAGTCCGCAACCAGCGGGTGTTGCTACCCGGGCGGAGAATGGGAGAAAGATTCGCGATCTTGAGACCGCTTCGTGGAACGCAACGCTTGCCAACTACAGAGAGCAGATCGCTCGCTATAATTTCGCTGGAGCGAGTGAGGCGATCAAGGATGTGCAATTGAGCGACGCGTCGCTGAAACAGGCACAAAAAAGAGCAGAAAGAAAAGCGCAATGGCTGATCGATTGGAAGAACAAACTGATCGACGATCTTAACGGCGCCCATTTCTCCGGCGCACTTACAGACGGCAGCGGCGCCCAATACACTGGTATAGCCGGTGTGACTGATCAGAGTCTTAGTTTGAAGCTCCCGCACGGTATCGCACGACTTACGTGGACGGAGCTCGCGCCGCAGACGCTGCTCACAGTTTCGATCTCATTCATCCAACCAAGCGCGCCTGACGTGGCAGATCGACAATGGCGCTGCGCAGCGTTTGCAAGTGAATTCGGCCAGGCAGAACTCGGTCGACAACTCGCGGAGGCCGCCGCGAAGGCCGAGCCCCAATATCGCGAGCAGATTTCACAGCTGTTTCCGGATATTCCCCAGTCTCGTTAGATAAAAATCGGCAGCTGAAGTTTTTGACTCCCAACCAGTTCCGTTCAAAGCCGGGCGTCAATCTTGTCAGCTCGACCTTGTGGGTTGAAAGCGATCTCTAAAGGGAACCGAAGATGAACGAATTCTGCGCCCAGGGGTCAGATTTACACGAGTCGTTGCCAGAGTAGATTTTCGCGCGACCTTTTTGATCGCGAGCATGGAACAAAACCCACCACCGCCATTTCCTTCCCCGGAAGAACTGAAGACGAAGATCGCGGAGTTTATGAAGTCAAACTTCGGAGATCATGTCTCTGTCGCGACCTTCACCCAACCGGAGCCCGCTGCCGCGAGCGAAGAGCCGCCGACGAAGGCGAGCGGCGAAGAGTTTGTTTTTAATTTTCTGCCGCGCGACATCAAAGCGCATCTCGACCGGTTTGTAATCAAGCAAGACGAGGCTAAGAAAGTGCTCTCGATTGCAGTTTGCGACCATTATAATCATGCCAATTACCTCCGCCAGCTTGAAAAGGAGGACGCTGCCCGGGCAGAGGAAACCGAATACGCGAAGCAAAATGTGATTTTGGTTGGACCAACCGGCGTCGGGAAGACCTACCTGATCAAGCATATAGCCGATCTGATCAAAGTTCCGTTCGTAAAGGCGGACGCCACCAAATTTAGCGAAACCGGTTACGTGGGCGGCGATGTGGAGGATCTGGTTCGCGAGCTTGTCCAGAAAGCAGATGGTGACGTTAATCTCGCGCAGTTCGGAATCATCTATATCGACGAGATCGATAAGATTGCGTCGGCGGCAAATTTGATCGGCCGTGATGTAAGCGGACGTGGCGTTCAGACAACCCTGCTCAAGTTAATGGAAGACACCGAAGTTCCCGTGCGGAGCATGAATGATCTTCAGGCGCAATTACAAGCCGCCTTCGAATTCCAGAAGCGTGGCAAAGCAAAGCGGGAAACCATTAACACGCGGCATATCCTTTTTGTGGTTAGCGGTGCCTTTGAACGCTTGAAGCAGCAGGTCTCGCGACGCATCTCGCAGGGCCAGATTGGATTTAGTGCGGAGCCGGTGAAGGTAATGGACAATGAATTATTTCAATTCGTCACGACGCAGGATTTCGTCGAGTATGGATTTGAACCTGAATTCATCGGCCGTCTGCCGGTGCGCGTAGTCTGCGAAGACCTTGACGCTGATGATCTCTACAAAATCATGAAGTTTTCCGAGGGCAGCTTGCTCCGGCAATATGAGCGCGCATTTCGTGCCTATGGGATTGAGATCAGCTTTGATAGCGAAGCCTTGCGCTTGATTGCCGATGCTGCGGCAAAAGAAAAAACCGGTGCCCGCGGGTTGTTGACCGTGTTCGAAAAGCTATTTCGTGATTATAAATATCACCTCGCGGGATCGGGCTTGAGCCAGTTGCGCGTTACGGCTGAGCTCGTGCGGGAGCCGAAACGGGTGCTTGATCGGTTGATGGCCGAGGGACACAAGATCGAGGCGCAAACGCTCGAAGCCGGTGTGCGTCAATTCGCTGCCGAATTTAAAAACGAGCACCGAGTGGAAGTTGTCTTCGATGAGACAGCAGTGCGGCGTTTAGTTGAACGGGCGCAGGCGGAGCGGATGAGCATGACTGACCTCTGCGCCCATTTGTTTAAAGACTATCAATTTGGATTGAATCTGATTAAAAAGAACACCGGTCGAAAAGAGTTTGTCCTTAATGCTGAGGCTGTCGATGCCCCGGATAAATTTTTAAGCGAACTGGTGGTCCAATCGTACTTTCCAGTTGCGGCGTCGCAAAAAGGCTGATTGTCGATGAAACGGTCGCTGGTCACTACGCTAATCATTGGTGTCGCTGTTGCTGGGATCGTCGGCGGGCTGCATGCGAGCGGTTTGATAGCGCGTTTTGAGCTGGCCGTTACCGGGCTTATTTCTAATTACGCGGCCGCCACGAGAATCGTCAGTGGGAAGTGGCAGCCCGGCATTGTCTTACCACTCTCACTTGGTGTTGCCTGGCTAACTCTGAGCAGTGTGCCGCGGCGCCGTAGCCGTTTATTGGTTCTTTTTTTATTGATCGAATTGCTGGGTCTTTCCTGGGTCTGCTCGCTCTATCGGATCTTTTTCCAACCGCTCCCCTCTATTCTTGCAGTGGTCATCGCATGGCTCGTGGGGGAGGGATGGATTGTCTTTTTGAGGCGGGACCGCTCGCATTTGTCGAGAAGCTTCTTCACCGGCCGATTGTCGAACAAAGAATTTCGCCGCCTCCTCGAAGGCGCAATTGCGTTCGATCTGCAACCGAGAGGACACGAAGTGAGCGTTGTCGTCTGCGACGTTGCCAATAAGCACGGCCTCGCTGAAGACTCCGGGCCCGCTGCCTTTGCCGAAACCACGGAGAAGTTTATTTGCGACGTGGCTGACCGTCTCCTGGAAGCGGGAGGTTATATCCAGGCCGCCGACGGGGAGGGCGTTGTCGCCATTTTCGGATTTCCTGACAGTAATACGGAACATGCTGACAAAGCTGTTCACGTTGCCCTCGATTTGGTTCAGCGTTATCGCGAGTCCAGGCAGAATAACGGAGAAATTCCTGGAGATTGCGATACCCATGTCGGCATCAGCTCTGGCACGATAATTATTGCGCCGCTGAAGGATGGCGAGCGCCGAGCACTCTTAACCAGTGGCGAGCCGATCGAGCTGGCGCGAAGATTCTGCGCCGCAAATCGCTTCTACGGATCGCACATCCTGATTGACACGCGCACTTTTGATCTCGCGAACAAAGGAATTGTCGCGCGACCAATCGATTTTCTTATGGAAGTGGATTCACAAGATCGACATGAAATTTACGAGCCGCTTTGGCTTGCATCGGAGGCCAAGCCGGAGCATATCGCGCGCCGAGACTCTTTCTGGAATGGGATCGTGCTCTATCGAAAAAAACGTTGGGCCGAAGCGTACACAGAGTTTCAGAAAGCGCGGGGATCCGATGACGATGCTCCGCTGCAATTCTATTTACGTCGGCTGGAGCCGCTCGCTCTGAATCTCACGGAGATGTCCTCCGATTAAACCTGGGCGCTCGTTTTGAGAAGGACCGAATATCCGGCAGTGCTCCGGAATTTGATTGCGCAATTGCGACAAATGCCAGGAGTTGGGCCTCGCTCGGCGGAACGAATTGCGCTTTGGATTGTGCGTGCGCAAAACGATCAGCCGGATCAGATCGCACACGCCATCAATGATACCCGGCAAGCTATTCATCCATGCGAGCTCTGCGGATTCTTTACCACGGGAAAGATTTGCGAGATTTGTGCGGATTCCTCGCGCTCAGCGGAGTTGCTCTGCGTTGTCGAACAGCCTACCGACATTCTTCCCCTGGAAAAGACGAGCGCTTTCCGTGGCCGATACCATTCTCTTGGAGGAAGAATTTCGCCGCTCGATCATGTTGGCCCCGAGGATCTGCGGATCAAGGAACTGCTCGGACGTCTGGATCGAGAAAAGATTTCTGAGATTATTTTTGCGCTTCCCTCCGATGTCGAAGGTGAAGCGACCACAAACTACCTTGTCGATCTTTTGAAAGAAAAGCCGGTGACTATGACGCGAATCGCCCGCGGCCTGCCGGCTGGCGGCGGTTTGGAATCCGCTGACGAGTTGACGCTTTATCAAGCACTGTCGGGTCGAACGAAGCTGTGATTGTGGAAGAGTTAAAAGCGTTGAAAAGATGAGGACCCCTATCCGCGCTTCGACGCTTTAACTTTTCAACTCTTCAGCGGTGGGTTAGCCTTTGGACGATGTCTTGCGCGAAAATCGATCCGGCGCTTCACCAGGAACGGAAGCCGCCCTGGATCAAAGTGCGGCTGCCTTCGAACCCGGTTTTCTTTTCAACCAAGGCGCTCATTTCGGATTTGCGTTTGCACACCGTTTGCGAAAGCGCGCAATGCCCGAACCGATGGGAATGCTGGAGCCAGGGCACGGCCACCATGATGATTGCGGGCGATCGATGCACGCGCGCCTGCGGCTTTTGCGCGGTGACAACAGCGAAACCATACGCGCTGGAGGAAGACGAGCCGCAACGCGTCGCCGAGGCAGTGCGTCGAATGAAATTAAAACACGTCGTGATTACTGCGGTTGCACGCGATGATCTGAAAGACGGCGGCGCCACTCATTTTGCGCGGACGATCATCGCGGTCCGCGAAATGGATCCTTCGGTAATTGTCGAAGTACTGGTTCCGGATTTTCACGCGCAGGATTGGTGCATTCGAATCGTGCTGGACGCCGAACCAGACATTTACAATCACAATATGGAAACCGTGGAGCGCCTGACGCCGCTCGTGCGCTCGCGTGCCAAATATCGCAGTTCGCTGCGAGTCTTACGGTGCGCGAAAGAACTGTCTCCTAAGGTTGTGACTAAGAGTGGTGTGATGCTCGGCCTCGGTGAGAAAGAGACCGAACTTTTTCAGACGATGGACGACTTACGTGAAGCTGGCTGCGAAGTTTTAACAATGGGCCAGTATTTGCGCCCGACCCCAAAACATCTGCCGGTCGTGGAGTACATTACGCCCGATCAATTCAATTACTACGGCGACATCGCGCGCAAAAAGGGATTCTTGTATGTCGCTTCCGGTCCGCTCGTCCGCAGTTCTTATCACGCGGCCGATTTCCACCCGGTAGTGCGCCGATGACGGTAGCGGGCCGGGACCGGGTCGCAGAAATTCGTCTAAAGGCCGCTGCGATCATCCCAGCGTATCGCGAAGAAAGACATATCAGTGACGTTGTTCGTCGAACGCGCAAGCAGCTCGATCACGTGCTCGTCGTCGATGACGGCTCGAGCGACAAGACCGCGCAGCACGCGCGTGAAGCCGGCGCTGAAGTCATTGTTCATAAGCAGAACCGCGGCAAAGGCGAAGCGATCAAGACAGGCTTACGGCATTGGTTGGATCGACAATTTATTCACATGATCATGCTCGACGCCGACGGTCAGCATCTTCCGGAAGAAATCGAGCGTTTCATCGGAGCAGCCGCCCTGGCAGCGGATCGCAGCTTGTTCCTCGGTAATCGCATGAAAAACCTCACATCGATGCCATTTATTCGACGCATTGTGAACCGTTACATGAGCAATCGGATCAGCCGTACTTGCGGACAAGAAATCCCGGACACGCAATGCGGGTTTCGCATGTTAGATCGACAGTTGATTCCTGAGTTGCTCGTCGGGGGGCGCCGCTTCGATTACGAAACCGAAATGCTCATCATCGCCAGCCGTCAAGGGTATCGGATCGAATCGGTTCCGATCACCACTGTTTATTCCGACGAAGTGAGCAGCATCCATCCAGTGCGCGACACTCTCCGCTTTTTCAAACTGATGCGTCGATATTCGAAAGGGTAGGGGCGATTGATCTTAATCGCCGAATTCGCGTAACAACGCATCGGCGACTCTGTTCCCAACGTACCGCAAACGTGCGACTACAATCACGGTCTTTTTGCCGGGAGAGGTTTGGAGCTTCTGAGAATTTCCGCTTCGGGTGTGAGCTTGGCCGGTTTACCGCTGAAAATGAGGCGATTTGGTTTTTCAGCGAGCGTCTCAACAAGTGCCTTCGCGTGGGTAGTGACCACTTTCAAATTTAACAGAACCACATGCAGTTGTTTCAGCTGTTCCTGAAGTTGCTTGTCAGTCGCGCTGATGAACGTGTCAGCTGTGCCCAGTACCTTGTCCGCATCTTTGGATACACCATCGAGGTTTTTGACCACGTTCTGTAAATTATCCACGTCTATTTTTAGCGAATCGGCAAGTGGCCCGAGCTTCGGCGTGAATTGGCCAAGATCGTTTTTCAAGTTCGCGACTGTGACGTTCAGGTTATCCAGCAGCGGACCGGCCGCAGCGGTAATCTGTTCGATGCCATAAGCGGGATGTCCTTCGATCGCAGCGTTGTTTGCAAGTGCGTTGCCGCCCGGCGTGCCCGCGGAGAGCGCGACAAATTTCGGCGCGAGCAGCGTGTCTGAGCTGAGCGTTGCCACCACATCCGCGGGCAACGGCGGAATCGCATCGTCAAGGCTGACCGTCACCTGCACCGCGTCTCTTTTGTTTGCTGACGATTCGCGCTCCTTTGCAGTCAGATGCCGCATCGCGATCACGCGTCCGGCTGGCGCACCGGCATAACGAAGTTCGGAATGGACTTTAATGCCCGTGACGTCTTCGTAGTTGATCTGCAACGTGCGGGTCGGTTTTTTTAAGCGATAACCGGAAAGCGCGATCGTAAGCGCCGCGAGGAGGACCATGCTGGTCAAAATCACCGAGAGGGCCACGATGTAATCGGAGAAATTTCGTTTCATGGAGTTTTATGATGAAAGCGAAATCGCGCGTTCACGAACGGCCGCGGCTTCACATGTTGATGATGCTCGTGCTCATCCTGCGAAAGATTCAACGGGATCGGCCCGTCTGCTTCGCCGTTGATAAACTGCTGCACCTCCGGGTTAATGCTCGTGCGAATTTCTTCGGGTGTGCCTTGCGCGACGATCGAACCGTGACCGAGCATGATCATGCGCGTCGCAATGCGAAAAGCGCTCGTCATGTCGTGCGAGACGACGACTGCGGTCATGTGGCTTCCATGAGTCAGTTTGAGCGTTAGTTGATCGACAACCGCCGTCATGATCGGGTCCAACCCGGACGTCGGCTCGTCGCTGAAAAGCAGTTCCGGATCGAGCGCGAGGGCACGCGCCAGGCCAACGCGCTTTTTCATTCCTCCGCTGATTTCAGCTGGTTTAAGATTTTCAAAGCCGGTCAACCCAACCATCTCAAGTTTTTGTCTCACAACTTGTTCGATTTCATTAGCGGACTTGTCAGTGTGCTGAAAAAGTGGCAGCGCGACGTTTTCCCCGACGGTGAGCGAGGCGAGTAGCGCGCCGGATTGGAATAGCATGCCAAAGCGACGCCGGACACGTCCAATTTCCCGTTCGTCCATGGTCGTGACGTCTTCGCCAAAGATTTTCACCGACCCTGAAGTGGGTTTCATCGAACCAATCATATGTCGAAGTAGCGTGCTCTTGCCACAACCACTGCCGCCCATGATCACGAGTGTCTCGCCGCGGTGGACGTTAAAGGAGATATCGTCGATCACGGCGCGATCCCCGAATTTTCGGACAAGATCGACAACT